>DATENM010000068.1 GCA_035275065.1 Blastocatellia bacterium | reverse complement strand
CGGCAGGGGCGCGCGGCGGCGCGGGCTTGACCGCAGCCGGCCCGGTCGCGGGCGGCGCGGGCGTCGTCGGCTGTGGTGTCGCGGGCGCGCCGGTTTCCGACGCGCCTTCGACCGCGGGAGTCTTTGATGGCTTATCGGTGCCCGGCAGCGCCGCTTCGTCTTTGGCTTCGGTCTTCGGCTTCTGGCCCGCGGGCAGCTCGGCTTTCAATTTCGCTTCGCCTTCGTCGGCGGGCGCAACCGAGCCGGCGATGGGCGGCAGCGCCTGGGCTTTATCCGGCACGTCAGCGCCCACGGTTTCGGGTGAGCCGCTGTCGGGTGTGCTGCCGATGTCCGATCTATCCTTCGGGTCGTCTGCCATTTGTATGCCCCGTTACAAAACACGCGAAGGTAGTTTTGCTACGCGCTGAAAGTAATGGTCTGTCGGCAGTGGCTTGGAATGAGATGCTGCTAATTAAAGTTGCTTTCGCAATTGCTTTTAACATACGGCCACAGGCTTGTCAAACGCGGTTGCCGAGGGCGCCTATCGAAGCAGGTTTCGAGTAACGCCGCGCCGTCGCGCCGCATCAATGCACATAGATTTCGAGAACGCGATTCTGCGCCTGCGGGTCGTAGATGACCGAGATGACGTCGCCTTCGCTCAACTCGGCGGCGGTGATCGTTTCGTCGTCGTGGGGATCGTCCGTGAGCAGGCCGAGCAGGTCTGTGCCGCCTTCGCGCCCGACGCCGCTGCCGACCAGGTCGTTGTCGCGCGCCAGCACCGTGACTTCCGCATAATCGCGGGCCGGGCGCACGGTGAGCAATAGCATGCCTTTGGCCGGGGAGCTGATCTTGACGACTTCGCCGCGCACGGCGGCAAGCTGTTTGGCAGCGGCGGCGCGCGGCGGCGTTTGCGCGCCCGCCCCGGCCAGGCCGAGCGCGAGCGCAAGGCTCAAGAACGCGGTCAACATTCGTCTCACTCCTGCACCTGAGATGGCCGAGTGGAGAGATAAACCATCGGGAGAATGGTGAGAACCGCTCGCATGCTACACCGGCGGCCGCGACTGTTCAAGCCGGCCGGCCAGGGCGGTTCAGCTTGCAAGGCCCGCGCTCGCTGTGTTAATCATTGAATGCCTGGCAGGAGCTTTTTGAAGTCACCATAAAAAGGATTATATGCGCGGAAAAATAGCGATTTTCATTGATGGTAACAATCTGTTCCACGCAGCGAGATCGGTCGGTGTCGAAATAGACTATGCTAAGTTTTTGAACTTCCTACGCAACGATTCGCCATTGCTGCGGGCTTTTTTTTACACCGGCGTAGACGAGAAGGCCGAGCGCCAGCAGGGCTTTTTGCTCTGGATGCGGCGCAACGGCTATCGCGTGGTTGAGAAAGAATTGAAGACTTACGCCGACGGCACCAAGAAGGCGAATCTCGACGTCGAGATCGCCGTTGACATGCTCTCGCTCGCCGACAAATACGACACGGCGGTGCTGGTATCGGGCGACGAAGACTTTGCTTACGCCATCAATGCCGTCGCCTACAAAGGCGTGCGGGTCGAGCTGGCGGGTTTTCGCAGCAACACCAGCCCTCGGTTGATCGATGTGGCCGACCAGTTCATCGAGCTGGATTCGCACCTCGATTCGATCTGCAAATCCGAGAGCCGCTACAATCACTACCACAACAACAACCATCACGGGCATTCGGTGCAGACGCGCCCCAGCGGCAGCCTGAGCACGGGCAGCCTGAACACCGGCAATCTGAACGCCAATCACCTCAATGGCAGCGCGCCGGTGACCGGCAACCTCAACCCGAACAGCCTGCCGACCGGCGGCTTCGTTCGCGTGCAGGACGAAGAAGAGCAGCCACAGCCGGCAGGCACGCAAGCGACCGATTAACCCTTCGCCCTTGTCCTTCGTCGCTGCTCATTGGTGATGACACAGGCAGTGATGAACGAAGGACAAAGGATTATTCCACGCGAATACAGGCGACGCGGTGGCCGGGAGTGATCTCGGTCAGCGGCGGGCGGGCGCTCTTGCAGTCGTCTATGGCCATCGGGCAGCGCGTGTGAAAGCGGCACCCGGCGGGCGGGGCGGCGGGCGTCGGCGCGTCGCCTTCGAGCTTGTGCGGCGCGCGGCGCGTTTTCGGCACCGGCACCGGAATCGCCGCCAGCAGCGCCTGCGTGTACGGGTGCAGCGGGCGCGCGAAAATCTCTTCCGTATCAGCCTCCTCGACAATCTCGCCGAGATACATGACCGCGACACGATCAGTGATGTGCTTGACGACCGCCAGGTCATGGGCGATGAACAGGTAAGTCAGGTTGAGGTGCTGTTGCAGGTCGCTGAGCAGGTTGAGGATTTGCGCTTGAATCGAAACGTCGAGCGCCGACACGGCCTCGTCACAGACAATGAACTTCGGGTTGAGTGCCAGGGCGCGGGCGATGCCAAGGCGCTGGCGCTGGCCGCCGGAAAACTCGTGCGGGTAACGGCCCTGATAATCGGCGCTGAGCCCGACAAGCTCAAGCAACTCTGCCACACGCTCGCGCACCGCCTGGCCCGTGGCGCGCGCGCCGGCTTGCGCTTCGACGAGGCGATGCACGCGCAGCGGTTCGCCGAGCATCGCGCCGACGGTCATTCGCGGGTTGAGCGAGGCGAAGGGGTCTTGAAAGATGATCTGCATCTCGCGGCGCAACTGGCGCAGCTCGCGCGAGCTTAAGCCGAACACCTCGCGGCCATCAAAGACGACGCGCCCGGCAGTCGGCTCGATCAAACGGAGAATCGTGCGCCCCGCCGTCGTCTTGCCGCAGCCCGACTCGCCGACCAACCCCAGCGTCTCACCTCGCCGGATGGTAAAGGAAATGCCATCCACGGCGCGCACCTGCCCGATGACGCGCGGCACCACGCCTTTGCGTATCGGGTAATGCTTCACCAGGTTTTCGACTATCAGCAAATCGTCCATTGCGTTTCAGGCGGAGCCGCGCGCGGTCTCGCCGACCTGCTCGGCGAAGTGACAGGCCGCCAGGCGGCCTGCGCCAATCTCGCGCAGAGGCGGCTCTTGCTTACAAACTTCCTGCGCCATCCCGCAGCGCGTGCGAAAGCGACAGCCGGAAGGGAAGTCGAGCGGGCTCGGCACCGAGCCGGGGATCGCCGCGAGCCGCGCTTGCCGCTCGTTCAAGGACGGTAGCGAGCGAAACAGGCCGTGGGTGTACGGGTGACGCGGGCGCTCGAACAGATGGCCGACCGGCGCTTCTTCGACAATGCGGCCCGCGTACATCACGGCGACGCGGTCGCAGGTTTCGGCGACGACGCCGAGGTCGTGCGTAATCAGCAAGACGCTCATGCCCATCTCGCTTTGCAGCTCGTTGAGCAGGTCGAGAATCTGCGCCTGGATGGTCACGTCGAGCGCCGTCGTCGGCTCATCGGCGATCAACAACTGCGGCTTGCAGGCGAGCGCCATGGCGATCATCGCGCGCTGCTTCATGCCGCCCGACATCTGATGCGGGTACTCGTTGAAGCGCGTTTCCGGCGAAGGGATGTGAACCCGCCGCAACATCTCAAGGGCGCGGGCGCGCGCTGCTTGCCTGGTCACCGACTCGTGCTCAAGGATGACTTCGGTGATCTGCCGCCCGACGCTCATGATCGGGTTGAGCGACGACATCGGCTCCTGAAAGATCATTGAGATGAGGTTGCCGCGGATGCGGCGCAGCCGGCGCTCATCGAGCGTTAAGAGGTTTTCGCCGCGAAAGCGAATCTCGCCGCCGGCATACTGCGCCGGCGGCGCCGTGAGCAGTTGCAGGATGGCGTAAGCGGTCACCGATTTGCCGCAGCCCGATTCGCCGACCAGCCCGAGCGTTTCGCCCGCTTCGACCGACAGGCTGACGCCGTCAACCGCTTTCACCGTCCCGGCGTCGGTGCGAAAGTGAACGCGCAGGTCGGCGACTTCGAGCAATGGCGGATTGTTGCTCATTTCTTATGGGGCGTCAGAATGTCGCTGGTGAGATGAATCTGGCGCTGGCCTTCGTCGCGCACGCGCCGCGCGACTTCGCTGAGCGGCTCGTCCTGCTGCTGTGTGACCATCTTGATGACCATCGGCAGGTTGACGCCGGTGACGATCTCGACGGCGGCCTGGCCGAGAAAGCTAGCGGCGATGTTGGTCGGCGTGCCGCCGAACATATCGGTCAGCAACAGCACGCCGTTGCCTGTATCAACGCGCTGGATGGCGCGCTCGATCTCCTGACGGGCAACGTCTACGTCGTCGTGCCAGCCGATGGAGACGGCGGTAATGTGATGAATCTCGCCGACGATCATCTCTGCCGCCGAGACCAGCTCGTTGGCCAATTGGCCATGTGTGACGATGACTCCACCAATCATTCTTCGGAGAAGTCAGGAGTCAGGAGTCAGAAGCCAGAATGGAAAGGGAAGTCGGCTATCACCTCAGCTTTTCCATTCTGACTCTTGACTCCTGACTCCTGACTTCTTTCTCCTCTCAGGTTTTGTACCGCTGTTCGTCCTTACTGATGTCGCGGTGGACGACGCGGGTTTTAAAGCCGGCGGCGGCGAGCCGCTCGTGAATGGCGTCGGCAATCATCACCGAACGGTGGCGGCCCCCTGTGCAGCCGACGCCGATGCTCAGATAGCTCTTGCCTTCGCGCGTGAAGCGCGGCAGCAGAAAGGTCAGCAAGTCAACGAAGCGCTCGATGGTTTCATTGACCTCGGTTTGCGACACCAAATAATCGATCACTTCCTGATCGCGCCCGGTGTGGGCGCGCAGCTCAGGCACGAAGTGCGGGTTGGGCAGAAAGCGCACGTCGAACAGCATATCCAACCCGCGCGGCAATCCGTGCCGGAAGCCGAACGACGAGATCGCCACGTTCAATTCGTGAGCGCTGCCGCGCTCGGCGAAGCGATCCTTGATCACGTCGCGCAGCGTATGCACGGTCAGCTCTGTCGTGTCGATTACAATATCCGCCAGCTCGCGGATCGGCGCAAGCAGCTCGCGCTCCTGGCGGATGGCGGCGACCACCGTTTGATCCGTCAGCGGGTGGGGCCGCCGCGTTTCGCTGTAGCGGCGCAGCAGCACGTCGTCGTCGGCTTCGAGATAGACGATGGTGACGGCGACGCCTTTGCCCTTCAACTCTTCGTGGATATGCGGGAACAGCCCGAGGAATTCGCGCGAGCGCACGTCAACGACAAAGGCGGTGCGATCAATCTCGCTCGATTCGTCGCACAAGCGGACGAAGGTCGGGATGAGCTGGATCGGCAGGTTATCAATGGCAAAGTAGCCGAGGTCTTCAAACGCCTTGAGCGCCGAGCTCATCCCCGACCCCGACACGCCCGTGATGATGACGACAGAAACACTCATAAAACAGGGGCTGGGGGCTAGGGGCCGGGGGCCGGGGACCAGAGAAAATCTAGCCCCTGGTCCCCAGCCCCTAATCCCTGCTTCAGGGTTCGATCAATCCATAGTTGCCGTCGGTGCGATTATAGAGCACGCCGACCTTATTCGACTCGGCGTCGCGGAAGACGATGAAGAGGTCATCGGAATCCGCGAGCAGCAGCGCCGCCTCTTCCTGGGTCATCGGCTTGACGCGGTAGCGCCGCTCCTGGACGATGCGCGCCGCCGCCGCCGCCGCCGCCGGCAGGCTGCCGCCGGGAACTGGCGCGACTTCTTTGACCGAGGCGCGGCTGCGCTTGCGCGTCTTGAACTTCTCTTTCAAGCGCATGGCCTGCTTGACGACGCGCTGCGCTGCCGAGGTAACCGATTGCCCGGCGTCGGTATTTTCGCCGACTGCGGTGAAGACCGAATCGCGCCAGTAGACGACGATCTCCGCGGCCTTGCGATGTTTTTCGGAAGTGACCGTGACGTGCGCGCGCAGGGGCGTCGAATCGAGAATCTTGTCGAGCTTTCCCAGCTCCTTCCGGGCCAACTGCTCAATCGCCGGGGAGATGTCCATGTGACGACCGGTGAATTCAAATTCCATGTATTCGTCTCCTTTGATTGCGGATTGCGGATCGCGGATCGCGGATTATCGGGGTGGTCCTGACGCACTGTTTTTGCGTGTGGGTTGCGAATGCAGGATTGCGGAACCGGAAAGCTTGCTTACTCCCGCAATCCGCAATCCGCAATCCGCAATCCGCAATCGAGACCGTTATCGAATTTCGCGATGTGGCGTTAGCGATGAATGGCAAGCAGATCGTCAATGGCGTCAGCTTTGCCGTCCGGCGCGGCGAAACGCTCGTGCTGCTGGGCCGCAGCGGCTCAGGCAAGACGACGACCCTCAAGCTGATCAATCGTCTCTATGATCCGACCGCCGGCACCGTCGCCGTCGAAGGCCGAGCGACGTGCGACTGGGATGCGATACGCCTGCGCCGCCACATCGGCTACGTGATTCAAGAGACCGGCCTGTTCCCGCACTTCACCGTCGAGCGCAACGTCGGACTGGTGCCGCGACTGGAAGGCTGGCCGGAAGACCGCACCCGTGCGCGAGTGTGCGAGCTGCTCACGCTTGTCGGCCTCGACCCCGAAGTGTTCGCGGCGCGCTATCCGCGTGAGCTGTCGGGCGGCCAGCGCCAGCGCGTCGGCGTCGCCCGCGCGCTCGCCGCCGATCCGCCGGTAATCTTAATGGACGAGCCGTTCGGCGCGCTCGACCCGCTGACGCGCGCCGAGCTGCAACGCGAGTTCGCACAACTGGCCGAGCGCTTGCAGAAGACCATCGTCTTCGTCACGCACGACATCCGCGAAGCCTTTGCGCTGGCCTCGCGCATCGGCCTGTTCAAAGATGGGCAACTGGTGGCGCTCGACACGCCCGACGCGTTCACGCATTCAACTGAGCCCGAAGCGCAAGCCTTCTTGGAAACGCTGGAATCGGAAGTCAGAACTCGGAAGTCAGAAGTCAGGAGTCAGGAGTTAGAATGAGGAAGGAGGCGCGACGAGGTTGCTCACTGCCGCCGGCTTCCTTTTTCATTCTGTCTTCTGACTCCTGACTCCTTCCCCTTATGTCTTTGCTCAGATTCTTCATCGAAAACCGCGGCGAGGTGTTGCAACTCGTCTTGCAGCACCTGCTTTTGGTCATGGTGGCGACGGGCGCGGCGGCCCTGGTCGGGGTGCCGATTGGCATCTTGTTGACGCGGCGGCCCGCGCTCAGCAAGCCGGTGCTGGCGACGGCCAACGTCTTGCAGACGATTCCGAGCCTGGCGCTATTCGGCTTTTTGATTCCACTGCTCGGCAGACAAGGCATCGGCTACGTGCCGGCTATCATCGCGCTGTTTCTCTATTCGCTGCTGCCGATCATTCGCAACACCTTCACCGGCATCAACGGCGTAGACCCGGCAGTGCGCGAAGCGGCGCGCGGCCTGGGCATGACTGATCGCCAGATGCTGACGCAGGTTGAGCTGCCGCTGGCGATGAATGTCATCATCGCCGGCTTGCGCGTGGCGACGGTGATTGCCATCGGCACGGCGACAATTGCCGCCGCCATCGGCGCGGGCGGCCTCGGCGTTTATATCTTTCGCGGCCTCCGTGGCGGCGGCAGCAACAACACACTGGTGCTGGCCGGTGCCCTGCCTGCCGCGTTAATGGCTCTGGGAGCCGATTTCGCGCTGGGCTGGGTTGAAAGAAGGCTTGCGGCCGGCGCTCGGCACGGCGGCAGAGCCATCGGCGGGTTGATCGCGGCGGCGGGGCTGACCGTGATTATCGTGGCAGCAGTTTTCTTCTTCAGCCACAACGCCGGTACGTCGAGCGCACGCCACATCGTCGTCGGCTCGAAAGACTTCACCGAGTCGCTCATCCTCGCAGAGCTGCTGGCGCAGACTATCGAGTCGAAGACGGATATTCAGGTCGAGCGACAATTCGAGCTGGGCGGCGACCTCGTGCATCGCGCTTTGCTTTCGGGGCAGATAGACGCTTACGTCGAATACACCGGCACGGCCTTCACGGCCATCTTGAAGCATCAACCCATCAGCGACCCGCGCGCCGTCTACGATCAGGTGCGGCGAGATTATGGCGAGCAGTTCAGTTGCGAATGGCTGGCGCCGCTCGGCTTCAATAACACGTTCGCCATTCTGGTGCGCGGCGACGAGGCGCGGCGCTTGAGCTTGAAGACGGTCTCGCAGGCCGCGGCTTATGCGCCGCGATGGCGTGCCGGCTTCGGCCAGGATTTCATGTCACGCGAAGATGGCTATCCGGGATTTGCGCGGACTTACGGATTGAAGTTTGCCGAGCCGCCGCGCGAGATGGACCTATCCTTAACGTATCAAGCATTAGCGCGGGGCCAGGTGGATTTGATCGCCGGCAACTCGACCGATGGGCTGATTGATCGGCTGGGGCTGGTGCAGCTCGAAGACGACCGCCACTACTTCCCGCCTTACGAAGCCGCGCCGGTCTTTCGCCGTGACACGCTCGACCGCTACCCGCAAATCCGCGAGGCGGTGAACCAGCTGGCCGGCCACCTGACCGACGCCGAGATGCGGCGCTTGAATTACGCCGTTGACGGCGACAAGCGCGACGTGAAGGAAGTCGTGCGCGAGTTCCTTTCGCGCCTGTGACGGCTATGCAATTTTTGCTACCTCTTGCGCAATCGCTACTGGCTGGCTACCGCATCCGGCTCGCTGGTTTCAAGCCGGCGCCGCGCTCTTTTCGAAGAAGCCCTGCGGAACACGAATAGTAACTCAAGCCCGACAAGGCATGCGCCGATGGCATAAAGCGCGTACTGCACATAACGCCAGACCGACCCCCGCGAACGCAAGCCGGCGGCGTCGCGCACTTCTTCAGCCGCCGTCAGCGACAGCCCCATCGCCTGCGCCTGCCGCAACTCGCTTTCGACCTTGCGCCAGTCCTTGTCTTCAACCCCGACCCAGGCGTTGAAGTAATGCGTTTCCATGATGTCGGGATGCGTCTGCATCAGGCGCGCGGCGGCCTGCCGCACGTACTCCAGGCGGCCCGTCTTGACCGAGATCATTGCCCAGAGGATGAGATAGCGCGGGTCGTTGTCATGATTGAGGTCGGCGGCCTGGCGGACGTAGGGCAGGGCGCGTTCAAGGTTTTCACGGCGCGGCTGGCTGCCGTCGGCCGGCATCGCCAGAAATTGCGCGACACTAAAAAAATTCTCCGCCGATTCTTTTTTCTTCACCGCCGCTTCAAGCAAAGCGAAGCCTTCCTGGTTGCGCCCGCTCAACACCAGCGAGCCGCCGAGCCGCCGCATCACCACGTCATAGTTCGGCGCTTTTTTGTAGACGAGTTCGTAGAGTCGCACGGCTTCGGCAAAGTCGTTCTTGTCGAGCGCCGCCGTCGCTGCCTTAAAGGTCTCGACCATATCGGGCGCGATGGCTTGTAGCGCTTGCCAGATGCGCTGCTCTTTCTCCATGTCGCGTTGCAGCGTTTGCGCTGACGTGACTGCCGTAAGCAGCAGCAGCAGCGCACAGGCGAGATAACCGCTCTTCTTGTTGAACACGTTTGCTCCCAATGCTGATCGCCGCGCGCCGTCTGATTACCGTTGACCTGTCCGCTGGCAGGCAGGCTGCCGCAAGTCGCCGGTCATCGGTCGTCGGTCGTCGGTCTTTAAGTGTGAATCGAGGGGCAGGTGACTCGCTTACGCGGAGGAGATTCCATCATAGGCAACGCCGGGCGCGCCGTCAACGGTTGTCTTTTCGCGCGCCGGTCAGCGTTGTCGGTCAATCCACATCACTTGTCGCTCTTCTTGCTGCGCAGCTTGACCAGCGCTTCTCGAACACTGGCGGCGTTGCGGGCTTCCGGCTCGGATTTCAGGTAAGCCTCAAGCTCGCGCGCCGCCGCCTCTTTGTTGCCGCGCCGCTCGTAGACGCGGGCGAGCTGCAAGCGCACTTCGTTCATGCGCTGGTCGCTCAGCTCCCAGGCGCGATTCAGTTCATGCTCGGCGTCTCCGAAATCGGCTTCGCGCTGCGGATTGTCTTCGCGTATGGCCAGCTCGATCAAAGCGACGCCGCGGTGAAAGTGCGGCAGCGGGTTGGCCGGCTTCAAGGTCTCGGCCTCGCGGAAAGCGCGCTGCGCCAGCGCGTATTTTTTCTCCTTGAACATAATCAAGCCGAACAGGTGATAGACCGCGTCCTGCCGGTCATTGATCTGCCGCGCCCGCTCCAACTCTTCAAGCGCCTCGCGGTCCTGGCCGGCGCGGAACAACTCCTGCCCGAGCATGTAGTGGGCGTCGAAGTAATCGCTGAATTCGGCGATGGCGGCGCGCAGTAGCTCGACGGCTTCCGCCGCCCTGCCTTCGTGGAGTTTGCTGATCGCTCGCTCGTAAGCGGCGCGCGCCGCTTTCGGCACGTCTTGCGCGAATAGGGTCGTCGGCACGAGCGGGGCGGCGTCAGGCTTTGGGCGGATAACGATCTCGACGTTGACGAATTGCATGAGCCGCATGCCGCCGTCGTTATCAAAGCGCACCATCTGCGCCGCCGGCTGGAAGCCTGCCATGACCACAGCGACTTCGTATTCGGCAGGCTCAAGGCCACTGAAAGCGAAATCGCCATCGTTGCGCGTCACCGTCTGCGCCAGCATGCCGCCGCCGCCGAGGCGCAGCTCGACGATGGCGTTATTGACCGTGCTGCCGCCGGGGGTGCGCACCTTGCCGCGAATCGTGCTGCGCTGCGCCTCGGCGGCGGCGGCCAGAACGAGCATGAGCGCCAGCGCCATAAACCATGTCCGCCGATTGATCATAGAGCGCCTCCTTCTTGGCGGCGATTATATCAGCATCTGCGCTTTCATGGCACAAGGATGCGCGGCGGCTGAATGCGCCGCCGCGCATCCGACAGTAAATTTCTTCGATTGACACCGTGGCCGGCGGCGCAGTAAGTTATTCGCCGGTACGACATCCGGCGGATGCGCGGGGCTTCATCTCAGGTTTTGACGCCCCTTGCCTCGCAAGCCTTTGCCGTCGCGTTGCGTCCCACAGGTATCCCGCAGGGTTTCATCAACATTTCTATTTCAGCGCCCCCGCGTCGGAGGCTGTATGCGTCTTGCGCTTCGCCTGTTTGGTCTGCGATGGGTTGTGTTGTTTGCGGTGCTGACGGTCTGTGCCGCGAGCGCTTCGGCAACGACCGTGATCATTCCTGCCGATGACGACATGATCGTCGGCGCCCGCGCCATCATCCGGGGTCGCGTGCTTGCCGTCACCTGCGACTTCGACCCGCAAGGCCGCATCTATACCTACGTCACCGTGCGCGTCAACGAAGTGATCAAAGGCCACCTGACGGCGCGCCGCATCGTCCTTAAAGAGCCCGGCGGGCAGGTCGGCTTGCAGGGCAACCTCGTCTTTGGCGCGCCGCAATTCAAGCCCGATGAAGAAGTCCTGCTCTACCTCGACACATGGAACGATGGCGGCCTGCGCGTGCATCAACTCTTCCTGGGCAAATTCACCGTCACCCGTGAGGCGGCGACCGGCAAGACGATGGTCACACGCGAGGGGCCGGACGCTAACGTCGTCGTCGAAGAGCGTCCGCATGCAGACGGCGCGCGCGGCCCGGCGACCAGTCGCATGGAGCTTGCCGCTTACACGGCGTTGGTGCGTGCGCGGCTAATCATCAACCGCGAGCGCGCCCGCGACTTCGAGCGCGCCCACTATAGCAACGTCGCTTTGCTCGCGGAGCCGCCGGGCTACAGCCGTGTTGCCGCGGGCGGCATCCATGCGGAATTCAACTTCATCACCAATCCGCCGGTGCGCTGGTTCGAGCCCGACAGCAATCTGCCCGTCGCCTTCAACGTCAACCTCGAAAGCGCGCCGCCGGGGACGATTGATGATGTCGTTGCCGCTATGAATGCATGGTCAACGATTCCCGGTTGCGCGATGCGCGCCATCGTCGGCAGCACTGGCAATTACTGTTTCGCGCGCGGCACCAACACGATCACCTTCAACAACTGTGACGGCCAGTTCGGGCCGACGCCGGGCTGCGCCAGCATTCTCGCCATTGGCGGCTTGAACTGGGATGCGGGGCAGACGCGTGTAGTGAACGGCGTGACCTTCTATGCCGGCAACACCGGCCACGTGTCGTTCAACCCATACGCCAGTTGCGATTACGACGACCACTGCAAAGTGCGCGAGATCGCCACGCACGAGATCGGCCATGCGCTTGGGCTCGGCCACTCGTGGATCCCCTGTTCGGGATGCTCACCACCAGGCGCGGCGCAGCAGGAAGCAACGATGTATGGCGTGGCCCACTTCGATGGCCGCTGCGCAACGCTCAAGCAAGACGACACGAACGGCATTCTTTTCATGTACCCGGCGGCGGGCGCAGGGCCGGGGCCGCTGACGATCATCACCACCTCGCCATTGCAATTCGGCTTCATCGATCACGTCTATTCGCAATCGCTAGTCGCATCGGGCGGCACGCCGCCTTATCGCTGGTCGCTTGCCGACGCGGGGGCGTTGCCGCCGGGGTTCGCTTTCAACGCGTCGGGATTCGTCGGCGGCACGCCGACCGGCGAAGGCACTTACGTCTTTACGGTGCAGGTCACAGACGCCGTGAACGCCACCTCGCAAAAAGATTTTGGCATCACCATCACGCGCGCTTCTTCAAGTTTGAATTCGACGTTCGATTCTCAAGAAGTGCCGACGAAGCTGGAGCCCGGTCAGAACTTCCCCGTAGTCATTCGTTTCCTCAACAGCGGCGCGCAAGCCTGGGGCACCAGCGGCCTGTACGTCCGCTCGCAAAATCCGACGGATAACGCCTTGTGGGGCGGCAACATCGTGCCGATCTTCGGCAACCCGATTGCGCCGGGCGAATCGTTAGAAGCGCGCTTTATCGCCTTCGCGCCGCGCACGTCGGGCGTCTACGATTTTCAGTGGCAGCTTTATCAGGACGGCCAGGGATGGTTCGGGCAGATGTCAACGAACGTCCGCATCACGGTCGGCGATGGCGTGCCGCCTTTGAAGATCACCGGTGCCGCGTCGGCTGAAGCTGTGCAGGGGCAGGCCTTCACGATGCCGCTTGCGGCAACCGGCGGCTCGTCGCCTTACACCTGGACAGTGACGGCGGGCGCGCTGCCGCAAGGTCTGACCTTGAACCGCGAAAGCGGCCTGCTTGCCGGCGTGGCGGTGGCGAGCGGGGCTGCGACCTGCACCGTCGCGGTCAGCGACGCGCAATCACGCCACGACGAGCGAGTGATGACGATCACCGTGCTGCCGCCGCCTGTGCCGGCGCTCGAAATGACGACGGCGCAACTGGCGGCGGGTCAGCAGGGCGTGGCCTATAGCCAGCCGCTCGCCGCCGTCGGCGGCAAACCGCCTTACGTCTGGTCTATGGCAGAAGGCAGCTTGCCCGCGGGCCTCGCGCTCAACGCCGCGAGCGGCGCAATCAGCGGCATGCCGAGCGTGTCGGGCACCTTCAACATCACGCTGGCCGTCAGCGACGCCGACGCGCACACGGCGCGCAAGCCGTTCACGCTTACGATCAGCGCGCCGCAGTTGACCATGCAGCTTGCGACGCTCATTGAAGCTTCCGTCGGCCAGGCGTTCAGCTATCAGCCTGCCGCCGCCGGTGGCCGCCAGCCTTATACGTGGGCGATCACGGCGGGCGCTCTGCCGGCGGGATTGGCGTTGAACGGCGCGAGCGGTTTGATCTCCGGCACGCCGACGGCGGCGGGCAGCTTTGCGGTGGGGATTACTGTGCGTGACCCGGACAGTCGCAGCGTCAATGGCAACCTGACGATCAAGGTAACCGACCCGGCGACCATCCCGGCCATTAGCAGCGTCAAGTACAAAGGCGGCAAGAAGCTGATGGTTTTCGGCGAACGCTTTAACGCGGCGGCGGTGCTAATGATAGATGGTTTGCAGACGGCGGCCAATCCGAACGATAACAGCTTCGTGGTCAAGCGCCTGACGCTGGCCACAGGCACGCACGAAGTCAAAGTCATGAACCCCGGCGGCGTCGCGTCAGCGCCATTCATCTTGACGGTAAACTGAGCGGGATTTTTGGAGTGCGGTGACCAGTCGCCGCACTCCTAAGCGCCGACTTGTCAGCGCGATGATGCGATGCTCAGGCACAGGCGGCGACTGGTCGCCGCACTCCAAATGAAGATCAGCTCTCTTTCTGGCGGTGCGCCCTCGCCTGATTGACGAAGGCGGCATGGTCGTTGCGGAACGGCTGCTCGAACGTCGTCGGCCAGTTGGCCCGATCCGAGTAGAGCCGTTTCAGGCCCGCCGTGACCTCGGGGTCGCCGCCGGTGAAGCCGCGAATCAGGTCGTCCCAGCGCGTCGCCAACTGCTGTGCGCGCTCGCTCGCAGGGTCTACGCCTTCGGCCATTGCCGCTTCGACGTCTTTGAACAGCGCCGCCCAGTCGGCCTGAGCTTTCGCTTGTTTTTCGGGGGTCCAATCTTTGGCGCGCTCTTCGATCTTCTTGCGTGCCGCTTCCGAGTAATACTGCATCATCCAGTTCGTGTCGTTTTCCATATTGATCACCTCAATGATTTGTTTGAAGGCGTCGAGCGGGGCTTCGCCTTGCGCGCCGATCATGCGCTCGGCGCGCTCGATGGCCGCAATGGCGCGGTCGAGCGCGCCGCGCTTGCGGCTGATGATCTCGCGCTGCAAGCGCAAGGTCGTCGCCAGGTCGAGCGCCTCGCCTTCCAGCACCGTCTTGATCTCTTTCAGCGACAGGCCGATGAACTTCAAGGCGACGATCTGTTCCAGCCGCGCCACGTCGTGGTCGGCGTACAGGCGATAACCGGCGCGTGTGCGCCGCGCCGGGCGCAGCAAGCCGAGGCGGTCGTAATGGTGCAAGGCGCGCACCGTCACACCCGTCAATTCGGCAAACTCGCTCGCCCTGTACCAGCCTGCGACTTTGTTGCTCACCGCCTCGGCCTCCTTTCACTCGTCCATCGTAAACCCTGACGCTGCGTCAGGCTCAAGTCTTTTTTTTTGTGGTTTCATTTCTCTCTTCGGCAAGTCCCGGAAGCGAATCCAGAGTCTATTCATACTCGGTTCAGAGACAGGGGATCAACCGCCAAGACGCCAAGAGCGCCAAGCCCCTGCTAAAGACGTGCAGCTTTCTCTTGGTGTCCTTGGCGTCTTGGCGGTTAATCTCCGAGAATATCGCCCCAACTTTTAATCGCCGCGGTTGATGATGTATAGTTGTGGATTCAACCGAGGAGTATTTTTTCGACTGAGAGAACTTTCATATGGCAGATATCGAAACGATTACCAGTTTAGCCAAGCGGCGTGGCTTCGCCTTTCAATCGAGCGAGATTTATGGCGGCCTCGGCTCGGTCTGGGACTACGGGCCGCTCGGCGTCGAATTGAAGAATAACATCAAGCGCGCCTGGTGGCGCTCTGTGGTCTATGAGCGTGACGATATGGTCGGCCTCGACGCCGGCTTGTTGATGAACCGACTGGTCTGGAAATACTCAGGCCACGAGGCGACCTTCTCCGATCCGCTGGTGGACTGTCGCAAATGCAAGTCGCGGCTGCGCGCCGACAAGCTCGAAGGCGATAAGTGCCCGAACTGCGGCTCAACCGACCTGACCGAGCCGCGCCAGTTCAATCTCATGTTCCGCACCACCGTCGGCGCGGTCGAAGACGAATCGGGGCTGGCTTACCTGAGGCCGGAAACCGCGCAGGGCATCTTCGTCAATTTCAAAAACGTCCTCGACACCACGAACCGCAAGCTGCCGTTCGGCGTCGCGCAAATCGGCAAGGCGTTCCGCAACGAGATCACGCCGGGAAACTTCATCTTTCGCACACGCGAGTTTGAGCAGATGGAGATCGAGTTCTTCGTCAAGCCGCCGCAGGTGCTCAAGCCCGGCGAGATGACCGACGAAGAGTGGCACGAGCGCTGGGTCGAAGACCGCTATAACTGGCACCTTGAGCTCGGCATGAATCCGCAGAACCTGCGCAAGTATTACCAGACGAAAGACGAGCTGGCGCACTATGCCAAGGGCTGTGTCGATTTGCAGTACCGCTTCTTCCCCGAGCGCGAGGACGAACAGAAGCAGTGGGACGAGCTCGAAGGCATCGCCAATCGCACCGACTTTGATTTGAAAGCGCACTCGAAGAAGCCGGTCAATGACGAAGGCAAGCGGCTCAACCCGGACTCGACGGCCGACCTGACCTACTTCGATCACGAGTCGAATCAGCACGTCTTTCCTTTTGTCATCGAGCCGTCGGCGGGCGTTGATCGCAAGGTGCTCGCTTTTCTGATGGACGCCTACACGGAAGAAGAGGTGCGCGGCGAAAAGCGCGTCGTCCTCAGGCTGCATCCCGAGCTGGCGCCGATCAAAGTCGCGGTGCTGCCGCTGGCGAAGAACAAAGAGCCGATTGTCAATCTGGCCAAAGAGATCAAGCGCAACCTGACGCGCACCGGCGGGCTGCGCGCCGTCTATGACGACACCGCCGGCATCGGCAAACTCTATCGCCGGCAGGATGAAGTCGGCACGCCGTTCTGTGTGACCGTTGATCATCAGTCGCTCGAAGACAATCAAGTGACGATCCGCGAGCGCGACAGCATGGCGCAAGAGCGCGTGCCCGTGGCCGAGCTGGCGAAGACCATCGGCCAGAAGCTCGGCATGCCGGTCTGCGTGTAACGCACATTTACGAATCGAAAGGAGAATAGCGAATGAAGGCTTGGAAAATGGGAATCGCTTTGATGTTGACGGCAGTATTCAGCGCCGCCTGCGAAGGTAACAGCACGACGAACGGCAACGCGAACAATGCCAACCACACGGCCATCAAGAACGAGCCGGCGGCTGCGGCTGCGAACACCAACGCCGCCAACAGCAATACGAACCCGATGGGCGCGCTCGCGGCTCCCGGCGAAGGCGCGGCGCTCTATGAAGCGCGCAACTGCAACGTCTGTCACGGCTTCGACGGCAAGGGCAATGCGCAGATGAAGAACGTCCCCAACTTTACCGACGCCGCATGGCAGCGGAAGACCACCGATGCCGAGATGATCAATGTCATCCGCAACGGCAAACCGCCAATGCCTGCTTACACCAAACAGCTCACCGACGATCAGGTCAAATCGGTGATCGCTTACATCCGCTCGTTGGCGAAATAAGCCGCGGGCGCGGCGGCGCAGCAATCATCGGTCGGCGCGTTAGAATAGTCATGATGAACGGAGCAAGCAAACAGAGCTTCGCGGTGCTGCTGGTGTCGGCTTACGAGCTGGGGCACCAGCCGGCGGGGCTTGCCGTGCCGCTCGGTTTTCTGCGCCGCGCCGGTTTCGCCGCCGACGCCATAGACATTTCGGTGCAGGGCTTTGATGAAGCGCGCGTGCGCCGCGCCGGCTTCGTCGGCATCTCTGTGCCGATGCACACGGCGCTCCGGCTCGGATTGCGCATCGCCGAGCAGGTGCGGCGCATCAACCCCGCGTGCCACATCTGCTTTTATGGGATGTACGCGACGCTGAATGCCGAGTACCTGCTCGACACGGTGGCCGATTCGATCATCGGCGGCGAGGTCGAAGAAGAGCTGGTTGCGCTGGTTGAAGCCGTCGCCGGGGATGAACCGCTCAACGCGGCAGAGATCAAGCGGCGGGCCGGGCTTCCGGTGCTGGCGCGTTTGGACTTTCCGCTGCCCGAGCGCGGCGGGCTTGCGCCGCTCGAACGCTATGCGCGGCTCGCGGTTGATGGCGAGGAACGGCTCGCCGGCTATGCGGAAGCGAGCCGTGGCTGCCTGCACCACTGCACGCATTGTCCGATCCCGCCGGTTTATGGCGGGCGCTTCTTTGTCGTCCCGCAAGACATCGTCATGGCTGACATCCGTCAACAGGCCGCGGCGGGCGCGCGGCACATTACCTTCGGCGATCCTGATTTCTTGAACGGCCCGACGCACGCCCTGCGACTCGCGCGGCAGTTGCACGCCGAGTTCCCTGATCTGACTTTTGATTTTACGGCGAAGATCGAGCACCTGCTGAAGCACCGCGCGCTGCTGCCGGAACTGGCGCAAGCCGGGTGCCTCTTCGTGGTGTCGGCGGTCGAGTCGTTAAGCGATGCGGTACTCGGCCATCTCGACAAAGGCCACACGCGCGCCGACGTTGACGAAGCCCTGGGCCTGCTCAATGAAGCCGGCATCGCTCTGCGCCCGTCGTTCGTCGCCTTCACGCCGTGGACGACGCTCGACGATTACCTTGAGTTATTAGCGTTTGTCGAATCGCGCCACCTGATCGATCACGTTGACCCTGTGCAATTCAGCATTCGCTTGCTGGTGCCGCCGGGCTCGCTGCTGCTCAAAGATGCCGGCGCGTGGCTCGGGCCATTGAATCAGCCGGCGTTCACTTACGAGTGGCGTCATCCCGACCCGCGCATGGACAAGCTGCACCGCGAGGTCACAGGCATCGTCGAGCGCGCCGTGCAAGGCAACGAAGATGCGGCGGCGACCTATGCGCGAATTTTTGAAGCCGCCGACGTGATGCAAGGCGGCGGTGATGCGATCAAACGATTGCCGCGGGCCGCACCCATGCGGTCGCACCCGCCGCGCCTCACCGAAGCCTGGTTCTGCTGAGCGGAGCCGACGCGGGACCAGTTCGGTCCCCTCGAAAAACGCGCAGGACTTTAGGGAAGGTGACCAGTGACAGGTGACAGGTGACAAGAGGCGGCTTATTTTGACAAGGCGTTTGGCGATGCGCTGAGCAGGCGGCTATAATGGATGTTCAAAGGGTGATGCGCCTGATCGATCTTGTCACTGTTTAGTTAGTCACCGAATCGAAGGAGCTAGAAAATGAGTTCACCATACGCAAGCAATATTCAGATTCGCGCCGAAGTTGACCAGCGAGACATTCACGTCTGCCACTTCACGGTAGACCGCCCGGTCAATTCGGGCGCGGCCACCTTTGCCAGCGCCGAAGAGGCGAAAGCCAATGACCTGGCCAACCGCCTGTTCAGCATTCCCGGCATCACTAAAGTCGAGCTGGATGGTTACAAGGTATCGGTCACGCAATCGGGCAGCGAAGACTGGCGACAGATCGGCAAGCGCATCGGCTCGGCCATCCGCACCTTCCTGAACCCGCCGCCCGAAGTCCCCGAAGGCGACCGCCTGCCGCCGGATGAAGTCCGCCGCCGCGTCCAGCAGGTCTTAGACGATATGATCAATCCCGGCGTGGCTTCGCACGGCGGCTTCGTCGAGCTGCTCGACGTGCAGGACGATAGCATCTTCATCCGCATGGGCGGCGGTTGTCAGGGCTGCGGCGCCGCCGACATGACTTTGAAGCAGGGAGTCGAACGGCTGATCCGCGAGAACGTCCCGCAGGTGCGCGAAGTCCTCGACCAGACCGATCATGCGTCGGGGCGCAACCCGTACTACGCCGCGTCGAAGTAAAACGGCGAAGTCACGCGCCGCGTGGCGCAGATCATCAATCAAACAGCAAGGGCGCGAGCGGCTGTCAGTGAGCCGCCCGCGCCCTTCGCTTGTCTGTGCCGCCGTGTAGCGCAATCTGTTAGATTGCGCGAGCCACAGCGCAATCTAACAGATTGCGCTACAAAAAAACCGCTCTGATCTCAGGGATTCGCCTCTTGCGCCTTCGCCGTGTCCTGTCCGACTTGACGGGTGCCTTTGCTGACATTGACAAAGAGCAGCAGCGAGAGGCCGAGGATCAAAAAGATCGCTACCGACAGAATCGCTACGCGATAGCTCCCTGTCAGATCGTAGGCCAGGCCGAACAGCAGCGGGCCGAGCCAGCTTGTGCCCTTGTCGCTGACTTCGTAGATGCTGAAGAATTCGGCCTCTTGCCCTTTAGGAATCATCAGCGAGTAGAGCGAGCGGCTGAGCGCCTGGCTGCCGCCGAGGACGACGCCGATAATCGCGCCCATAATCAGAAAGTCGCGCGCCGTGTGCAGCAGGGCGTAAGCATAAACCACGACGCCGATCCAGATCACCAGGCTGATGATGATGGCGCGCTTGGTGTTCGTCAGCCTGGCGATGAAGTTGAAGATCAGCGCGCCGAAGAAGGCGACGAATTGCACCAGCAGGATGGTGCCGGTCAGCGTCGAAAGCTCCAGCCCCAGCTCTTTGTTGCCGAATTGCGCCGCCAGCGCGATCACCGTCTGAATGCCATCGTTATAAAGCAGGTAGGCCAGCAGCATCAGCAGCGTGTGCGGGTAACGCCGCAGACCGCGCAGCGTGTGGCCGAGCTGTTTGAAGCCGGCGGTGAGATAGCTGACGCCCGCGGGCAATTGCTTGACGGCGTGGCGGGGCTTGAGCCGGGCCATCGGCACCAGCGAGAAGAGCGCCCACCATGCGCCCGCCGACGCCAGGCTGATGCGCGCCGCGTGCGCTTTGCCGATCCCCCAGGCTTCGGCTTTCGCCAGCAGCACAAGGTTGGCAGCCAGCAGCAGACCGCCGCCGAGGTAGCCCCAGGCGAAACCGACCGATGAAACCGCGTCGCGCCGGTCGGGGCTGGCGATGTCGTTTAGGAAAGCGTTATAGAAAACGATGGACGCGCCAACGCTGAAATTGGCGATGAGAAACAAGCCGCCGCCGAACAGGTAGTGATCGCCCTGGAGAAAGTACAGGCCGAGCGTCGCAAACGAGCCGGTGTAGGCGAACAGCATCATCAACTGCTTTTTCAGATTCGAGTAGTCGGAAATCGCGCCCAGTACCGGCAGAAAAAGCATCTGGCAGAAAACCGACAGCGACACCACATAAGGGAAGAAAGCGTCGGGGCGGATTTGCAGGCCGAACGGATGGATGTAGCCGTCGGCGCCCGCCGCCGCTTCGGCGACCCCGGTCAAGTACGGCCCCATAAAGACGGTGACAACCGTCGTATAGAAAGCCGAGTTGGCCCAGTCGTAGATGTACCAGCCGAACAGCTCGCGGCGGTCGTTAACGGGAGGTGCGCTCATAATGGCTTGTTGGCTTCGCTTTCTTGAGAGGCTTGACTGCGCAAAGACACGCGCAGCATAAGCCATCGCCGCGCGCGATAGCAAGCACACGGGCGCGGTATACAATCCTCCACTAACCTTTTTCTCCGCCAGTGTCTCTATACTTATGAAGGCCGCCGCCTGAGGCGAGGCCGGGAGTGCGCATGGCAAAGCACGGGACCGAACCGCCGGATGAAGTGCTGGTGGTCGCCGCTATCCTGGGCGACCTCGAAGCTTTCGACGAGCTGGCGACGCGCTATCGCGCCGCGGTCATGCGTGTCGCGCAGGCCATCGTCGGTCGCGACGATGCCGAAGACGTGGCGCAGGACGCCCTGCTGCTCGCCTTCAAAGCGCTGCCGTCAATCGAAGACCCGACGCGCTTTGCCGCGTGGCTGGCGATCATCACGCGCCATCGCGCCTTCCGTTTTAACAGGCAGCAGCGCGCCCACCAGACGGGCCGCGTCGAGCTGGATGAATTTTTGCTCGGCCAGCTCGGCGCGCTGAGCGCGCCGAGCCTTGCTGACGACGACGAAGAGCTGGGCCGGGCCATTGAAAACCTGCCGGCAGATTACGCGATGGCGCTGCGGCTGCGCTTCCTCGACGAGATGCCGCTCAAGCGCATCGCGGCTTTCTTAAACGTGCCGGTTTCGACCGTCAAGTGGCGCGTGCATCGCGGCAAGCAATTGCTGCGCGATCAGGTTGAATTACTCAGACAAAGAGGTGAGTCATGGAAAGAGATCGAGAAGTGACAAAGCTGACGAACGTGTTGCGGCGCATCGCGCGGGCTGCGTGGTATGCCGCATGGAACCGGGCCGAAGCGGACGCGGCGCGCTTCTGCGCTTTGCAGTACAACCGCGTGCTGGCGCGGCTCGAACGTATCGAGCCCGCGGTCAAGCCGCTCTTTGCGCCGTTGCCGGAATCCGCCTCGCCGCAGGTGATTCGCATGGCGGCGAGCGAGCTGGCGGCTTTCTTTGACGACGAGGCCGCCGAACCTCACGAAGGGCACGAGCGGCATGGCCAGCGACAGCGCCGCCGCCATGGCTGTCGCCCGCGTGTCATCGTCGGGGTGATGCCGGTAGATCGCTGCTAGGTTGCTGCTGAACCGATTCGTAGGATTTCGAGTGATCTTTTGACAAGAGGTGAAGTATGGAACGGGACAAAGAACTGGCAAAGCTGGTCAACGTCTTGCGCCGCACGTCGCGCATGGCGTTGCAGTCGGAATGGACGGGCAGCAGCGCGGACGCGGCGCGCTTCTGTGTTGAGCAATACAACCGCGTGCTGGCGCGGCTGAAAGAGATGGACGCGGACGTCGGCGCGGTGTTCGAGCCGCTGGCCGAGGACAGCTCGCTAACGGTCGCGGCCATGGCTTGCCGGCAACTGGCGGCTTATTACGAAGACGAAGTCGGCTCGGCGGGCTGGGGCGAGTGGAAAGGCGTCTGGGGCGATCCGCGCTACGGCGCGTGGGCGGATAAGAAAGCCTTCAAGGAGTTCTGGAGCCGCTCGGCGCGCGAGATTGAAGACTTCGGCGAGTTCATCCGCGAAAACATCGAAGAGTGGGTGAAGCAGTACAAAAGCCGTCAGCCCGCCGCGGAGCCGTCGGGTCGCTCGACCAGCCGCATTGATCCCGATGAAACGAAGCGGCAGTAAGCGGCGCAATCACAGACCGGGTGCCGGCTATGACGCGGCACCCGTGCCGCGCTCGCCGATGGCCTGATGCAATTCGGCCAGCAGCTCGTCGCGGGTGAAGTTGCCCTTCTGAATGATGCGCGTCGTGCCGGTGTCGAGCGCCCGCCGCTCCTCGTGCGACAGGTCGCGCGCCGTCAGCAGAATGATCGGCGTGTCGCGCCACTCGGCGTTGACGTTCAGGCGGTGGACGACCTCGAAGCCGTCCATCTCCGGCAGCATTAAATCGAGGATGATGGCGTCGGGCCGATTCTGCGAAATGATTTCTAGCGCCGCCCGCCCGTCGCGCGCCGTCTCGACTTCGTAGCCGCTATCTTCGAGAATCGCCTCGACCAGCGCCAGCGCGTCATCGTCGTCTTCGACGATCAGCACGCGGCCCGCCTGGCTTAGCGTCGCGCGCTCAACCGCCGCGACCAGTGGCTCGCGCTCCAGCGGTTTTAAAAGAAAGGCGGTTGCGCCCGCCTGCCGCGCCGCCGCTTCAAGGCCCGCATCGGTCGCGGCGGCGATGATGACGCTTGATTTCTGTGTGCGCTCGGCGTTGTCGCCGGCAATCGTTGCGAGCAGATGGATGCCATCTTCGAGATGATCGAAATCAACGACGATGACCGCCGGCTGCGCCAGCCGCGCGATCTCAGCGCCGCGCCCCCCGTCGTCGGTCGCCGCCACCGAGTAGCCGATTTCAGCCAGATACTTCTTCGTCAGGTAGAGCGACGCCGGGTCGCTGGCCACGACCAGCGCGGTGCGCTCAGGGTCGGCTAATGCCGGCTCGTCATTTGCGACAAGGGCGCGGCCTTCAATCGCAATCGGCAATGTCATCGCGAACACAGAGCCTTCGTCAACGCGGCTGCTCACTTGAATCTCGCCGCCCAGCAGCTCGACCAGCCGGCGAGTGATGGCCAATCCCAATCCTGTGCCGCTGTGGGCGCTATGCGCGGCACGGCCCACCTGGCGGAATTCCTCGAATATCTTCGGCAGGTCGCTTTCGCTGATCCCCGGCCCGGTGTCGCTGACGCTGATGCGTATGCGATCAGCGGCGGCGCGCTCGGCACGGACATTGACTTCGCCGGCAGCGGTGAACTTTAAAGCGTTCGACAGCAGGTTAATGAGCGCCTGTTGCAGCTTGGTGCGGTCGGTCTTGAGCGTCGGCAGCTGATCTTCGACCGAGACGTTAAGCTGAATGGGGCGATTCTCTTTCAGCGGCTCGACGACGGTGATGGCGCGCTCAATGATGTCACGGACATCGGCGGCTTCGGCGTAGACTTCCATGCGCCCGGCCTCGATCTTCGACAGGTCGAGCACGTTGTTGATCAGCTCAAGCAGGTTGCGGGCGTTGCGCGAGACGCGTTCGAGATTGCCGCGATGGCGGTCTTGCAATTGCAGCGAGCGGTCGTCGAGCAGCAGTGAGGTGAAGCCGATGATGGCATTCATCGGCGTGCGCAGCTCGTGCGACATGTTGGCCACCAGCCGGGCGCGCGTGTGCGTCTCGGCGTTCAGGCGGCGGTTCTGCTCAACGAAAACACGGTTGCGCTGCTCAAGGTCGGCGCGGGCGCGCTCGCTGGCTTCGACGCGGGCGCGCAAGCCGTTGGCGTTCTCTTCGAGCCGTGAGGCGATTGATTCGAAGCGCTCGATAGCGTTTTGCAGCTCCTGATTGACCTGCGCCATCGCCGCATTCTCCTGCTCAAGGTCGAGCGCGCGCGCGTTCAGGCGGGCGATCTCCTCTTCAAGCTCGGCGGAGCGGGCGCGGACGCGTTCAAGCTGGGTTTCCAGCTCGACAGCGCGCGGGCGGAGCTGCGCCGCTTCGAGGGCGAACTCGGTGTTGCGGACTTCAAGCTGGTCGTGCGTGTCGCTGAGCGCCGCGTGTAGGCGTTGCAGCTCGGTCAGCGCCTCGCGGTCGGCGCCCGCGCCGCGCAACTGTTCGCCGAGCGCGGCCTGCTCTCGTTCCAGCTCCTGAATGCGCCGGCTCGCCTCGGCGCGCTCTTGCTCTAGCTCTGCCGTCAGCGCTTCGACGCGCTTCTCTAGATCGGCGGCCCGCGACGCAGAGGAAGCATGCTTCTCTGTCATCTCGTCGGCGCGCAGTTGCAGCCGCGTGTTCTCCTGATAAATCTCGTCACTGTGCTGCGCCTGCTCAGTGCGCAGTCCTTCAAGCTCGGCGCGCAATCGCGCATGGTCGTCATCGGCGCGCAGTCGGTCGCCGCGCAACTCTTCGATCTCGCTTTCAAGCTCGACGACGCGCGCCGCAAGCTGTGCGCGCTGCTGCTCGTGACGCTCGCGGGCATCTTCGGCGAGGCGCAAGGTACGCTCCAGCTCAAGAATGCCGTCAGCGGTCGCCTGCTGCTCTTTACAGACCCGCTCGTAGTGGTCGTTGAGCGCCGCGTGCTGCTCGCGCAGTTGCGCGTGGTCGCTCTCAAGCTGTGCCGAGGCCGCAAGCCGGGCCTGAAGCTGTTCAACTTCACGGTCGCGGTCGCCGAGCTGCTGGTTCAGCGACTCGTGTTGCTGGCTGAGCGATTCGTGTTGTTGGCTGAGCGATTCGTGTTGCTGGTTGAATTCGGCGACGCTCGCGGCCAGCTCGGCGGCGCGCTCTTTGAGCCGCGCGTTTTCTTCTTCGAGCAGACCGGCGCGGTCGCTTAAGGCCGCCAGCTCGACGGCGGTCTGTTGCTCGCGCTCCTGCTGTGCCTGGGCGCGTTCCTGGTCGCGCTCCTGCTGTGCCTGGGCGAACGCCTCGGCCTGCTCGCGCAGTTGCTGATTCTGTTCTTGAAGCTCGGCCAGCCGCCGCGTGCTGATTTCGTTATCGCGCCACAGCGATTCGCGCTCGACCTGAAGCTGCCCGACCAGCCGCGTCAGTTGCGCGACCGCGTCTTCAAGCTCAAGCGTGCGCTCGCGGGCGGCTTCTTGCTGCGTGCCGACGCTGGCGCTCTCGCGGTCGAGGCGGGCGCGCAGGCTGTCGCAGCGCGATTGCAATTCGGCGACGCGGATGGCGGCGACCGCCGCCGGCGCCAGCTCTTCCAGCGCCCGCAATTCGTCTTGATGAAATGGGCGGTGATGAAACAGGCCAATCAACCCGACCGTGCCGTTGAGGCCGCGCAGCGGGTAGAGCGCGTAGGTGTCGAGCGCGTCCTGGCGATGGCTGCGCTGCAAGCCGAAGAGTTTGTCGCCGGCGCCGCGCGGGTCGCTGAAGTCGGCGACGCCGCCGCGCGAGATCATCGAAGCATTGAGGACGGCAAGCGGAATGCGCGGGAATTCTTTGGTCATTTCGCCGCCGCTTGCCGCCGCCAGGTGCAGACACATCTGGCGGTTGGTGCAGGCATCCGCAAGCGGGCAGTGGTCGCAGATGTCGCCGCGTTTGACGACCCAGACCTTGCACACCGGCACGCCGCTTTCGGCAACGACGGCTTCGGCGACGAGGCTCAGGGCGCTGTCCAGGTTTGAGCCGCGCCCGACTTCATCGAGGATTCGCCTGATTCTGTATTCGCTGGCTATTTGCATCTGGTTGTTCGAGTGGGGCGATCTATCGGTCTATCGGGGACTCGTGATGTGCCAGTCGGAATTGTAAACTCAACCTCGCGGAGCGTCAATTATCTTATTTCAGCCGCCAGCGGGCCACGGCAAATAGATTGTTGCCGTGGCCGGTTGGCTTATTGCTTCATCGCTTCGATCAGAATCTGCGCCACCTCTGGGCGCGAGAACTCGCGGGGCGGCATCTCGCCTGAGGCGAGCAACTGGCGCACCTTGGTTCCCGACAGCGTCACATGCTCAGCGGAGTCGTGCGGGCAAGTCTTGTTCGACGCCATCGCGTCGCAGCGCCGGCAATAGAACGAGTGGTCGAAGAACATCGGCGTGATGGCCAGCGCTTCGGCGTCGAACTCGTTGAAAATGTAATGTGCATCATAGGTGCCGTAATAGTTGCCAACGCCCGCATGGTCGCGCCCGACGATGAAGTGCGTGCAGCCATAGTTCTTGCGGATGATGGCGTGAAAGACGGCTTCGCGCGGCCCTGCGTAACGCATCGCAGCCGGGTTGACCGCCAGCATCGTCCGCGTGCGCGGGAAGTAATGCTCCAGCATCGCCTCGTAACAACGCATGCGAACCGTTGCCGGAATGTCATCCGACTTGGTCTCGCCGACCAGCGGGTGCAGCAGCAAGCCGTCAACGACTTCGAGCGCGCACTTGATGATGTACTCGTGGGCGCGGTGAATCGGGTTGCGGGTTTGAAAGGCGACGACGCGCTGCCAGCCTTTCTTCTTGAACGCCTCGCGCGTTTGTTGCGGGTCGAAGCGATAAGCGGGAAATTGCGGATTGCGCGGGCGGTTGAGCAGGCTGATCTTGCCGCCCAGGAGCCAGTCGCCTTGCTCGTAAAGCGCCGCGACACCGGGGTGCGCGGTTTCGGTTGTCAGGTAGACGCGCTCGGCCTCGCGCTGCTTGTCGTAGCGGTATTTTTGTTCGAGATGAAGCACGCCGAGCAGGTGATCGTCGCCGGCATAGAGCGCCACGTCCTGGCCTTCGTTGATCGTCGCGGCGAGGTCGTCGGTGGCCGACAGGGTGATCGGTATCGTCCACGGCAGGCCCGAAGCCAGGTGCTTGTTGCCGCGCACGGCGATGTAATCGTCTTCGCACATGAAGCCTTCAAGCGGGCTGAAGGCGCCGTTGGCGATCATTTCGAGGTCAGAGATTTCGCGCGCCCTCAAGGTCAGGCGCGGCATGGCGGGGGCGCGTTCGAGCAAGGTTTCGCGCTCGACGCCGGTAAGCTCACGATTGATGAGCCGCCCGCCATGTGCCGGTATGATGTCCATTAATTGTTTCCCTCACAGATAAAAATTGCCTCATCGAATAAGTCGCCGTCGCTCAGTAAGCTTTTTGAGATACGAAACAAGCTATAAACGATAGGCGAGCGCCGCGCCGGCTGTCAACGCAGGCGATCATAGCGGTTGTCCAGTGGTGATGGATGCTGTAGGACGATTGCCGTTAAAAGAAGAACCTTGTCTTACTCTGACTGCTCCCCGCGCCATTCGGCCAGCGCGTCCCGCGCTTTTTGAGCAGCGGGGCTTTCGATCTGCTCATAAATCTTCAGCGCCGCTTCAGCGAGAGGAATAGCCTGCTCGCGTTGGCCGAGTTCATCCAGCGCGAGGCTCATATTGTAAAGATAGATACCTTCATTGCGCCGGTCACCGATCTCACGAGCAATCACGAGAGCTTGCTCATATAACTCGATGGCGTGGCGCGTCTCGCCCAACTCAGCGTAAGCTACGCCCAAATTACCCAAGTCTGCGCCCTCGCCGCGCCAGTCGCCGATCTCATGATCAATTACCAAAGCTTGTTCATAGAATTCAATGGCTCGGCGCGTCTCGCCCAAATTTTTGTAGGCTACACCCAAGTTGCCTAAGTCTGCGCCCTCGCCGCGTCGGTCACCGATCTCTCGATCAATCACGAGAGCTTGCTCATATAACTCGATGGCGCGGCGCGTCTCGCCCAACTCAGCGTGAGCTAGTCCCAAGTGAGTCAGTGCCGCGCCTTCACCCTGCCGGTCGCTGATCTCGCGAGCAATAATGAGATGCTGCTCATAATATTCAATGGCTCGGCGCGTTTCGCCCAGATCAGCATAGGCCATGCCCAAGTTGCCCAGATTTGCACCCTCATCTCTTCGTCGTTTCAACTGGCGCGCAGTAATCAGAGCTGAGTCTAACCATCCAATACGTCTACGCGGATGCTGCCGTAAATTGAGCAAGGATGCCCCTGCTAATGGAAAGCGTCCGCATAGTTCGGCTGCTTGGTTCTCCTGTGCTGCATGTGTGGCTGCAAGGGCTTGTCCAGCCTGAATGTTGCGCCACTCAAGGTCAAACAAAACAAGTCCCTGCTTGAGCGCATCGCCGCCTTGCAGATAAAGCTTATTGGCTTTTTGGAGTTCATCGCAGTAATGCACTGCATGGCGCAGTTGTGCCATTGAGCGTGTCGCCTCATCCAACTGCGGTCTAACAATCAACCTCACAAGATCATGCAGGCGATAGCGCGCGGTCTCTTCGTCGTACAGCACCAGATTGCGCTCAAGCAATTTGCTCAAGCTGTCGCGCGCTTCATCTGGCTTTACATCCCACACCGCCGCTGTTGCCGCGCGGTCGAAGCTTGCCGGGAAAACTGCAAGCATCCGCCAGCGCAATGCAAGCTCGGCGCTCTCCTGCTCCAGTTGTTTGGTGCTGAGTCCAAGCACTGCTCCGACGTCGAGATCATCTTGCTTCAATCGTTCAAGCCGTTGGCGCTCATCGCTCAACGCCTCGATATACTCATCCACCGTCCAGTCCCGATGCACCGCAAGGAACGTCCCTGCCACACGCAAGGCTAGCGGCAAGTGGCCACACAACTCGGCGATTCGATTTAGTTGTTGATCTGTTGCGGGCCGTTTGTCGAGGATTTCGCGCAGCATGGCGCGGGCTTCTTTTTCAGAAAGCGCATCAAGATCGAACCGGCGCACACCTTCCAACACAATCGCCCGGCGCGAAGTGACGATCAGCGCGCACGGCGCAGGCGGTACGAGCGGGCGCACCTGCGCGGCGTCGAAGGCGTTGTCGAGCAGGATCAACACGCGCTTGCCGGCAAGCAGGTTGCGATAGACTTGCGCGACTTGATTGATGTCGTCCGCCGCCGGCGTTTCAGGGTGAAAAGCGCGAATGACGCGCAGCATGGCTTCAATCGGTGCGAGCGGCTGCGACGTGCCCTGCATGTCTACGACGATCTGCGCGTCCGGGTAGTGGTCGGCCAACAGGTGCGCGACGTGAACCGCGAGCGTCGTCTTGCCGACGCCGCCCATGCCGTTAAGCGCCGAGATGACCACATGGCCGTCGCCCTGTTCGAGCGCCTTGCGCAACTCGCTCACTTCGCGCTTGCGGCCCGTGAAGTCCGCGATATCGCTCGGCAGTTGGCGCAACGGCGACGCGAGCAAAGCCGGTTGCACAGGCGGCGCTTGATGAACGTTCACCTGTACGACATTCCCGGCGTTGTCGGTTGTCACGACCGAATCATCGACGTCGCCGCCAATGCCGACCGCGCCCTCGCCGGGAACTTCGACGCGAGTGCGGGCCGGCTGCGCACGCTTACTCTTTTTCCGATTTTCGTCGGTCATTGGTTTGATCGCCCGTGATGATGGTGCCGCCGCTGACATTACCGCCGATGCCGACGCTGCGGTCGCCGCTGACAATCACCGTCACGCCGGCGTTCTTCGCGTTCTGTAGAATGCCGTCCAGCTCGCGCGCAAGCTCGTTGTCGTTAGCCAACAGCTTCTTCAACTGGAGACGCAACGCCGCCTGCGCGTCTTCGTCTTCGGGCGTCGTGGCCACATCACTAATTGCTTCTTGCAGAGCGGGCGTCGCTTCGGCCTTCGGGCGCAGCTTGGCCCATAGCGACTTCGCGTATTCAAACGCCTCGCCGCTGATCTTCTTAGTCACTTCTTTGGCGGCTTCTCCGCCCAATGTGTACAGGGCAGGCAGGGCCGGGACCAGATACGTCACCACGTCGCTCGCAATAGTCGCAGGGTTCATACTCACTCCTCCTGATGATGATCGAGTTGGCTTCGAGGCGGTGCGGGCTGCGGTAGCGGCCAATAAAAAAACGCGCGAAGCCGCGCGTTAAGCAAATCGCAATTGCCGAGTGATGTCAAGTACAGATTCCGGAACGCTCAGCGCATGGCTTTTCGCGCGAGCTGCAACGCCAATTCCATGTCTCGGTCACGGCCTGCGATGAGATCGTCTATCGTGTGATTGACCGGGTAATCCGGCACCACGCCGTGGGCGGCGGCCTTGTAGCCGCTCACCGCCATGTAGTAGGTCACGAGCGGCACGCGCAGGCCGATCTTCGTGTTCGGCAGCACGACCTGCGGCGTCATCCCTGAGCTGTTGCCGTAATAGCCGCCGCCCGATTCCTCGCCGATGAAGGCGGCGCGTTTGTGATAGTGCGCCTGCGACAGAAACTCTGAAGTCGTCGAGAAGCTGCCGCCATTAATTAAGATATAAACCTTGCCGGTGAAGGTCGGTTTGCTCGGCTGATTGATGCCCCAGTTCGGGTGACTCGTCTCATGGAACTTGCCGTCCGCGCCTCGCTCGGCCTGCTTGGCGCTAACCTTGAAGTTGGGGTTGCCCGCGTATTTCATCAGCTCGAAGTGGTCGTTGTTGATGACCAGATCGTTGTAATACTTGAACGGCTCGCTGATCAGGTAAGACAGTAACAGCTTGCCAAGCTCGTCAGCGCCGCCGCCGTTGTCGCGCAGGTCGATCACCAGCGCCCGCGCCGCTTTCACCTGCATCTCCTCGAACGATTCCTGGTAAAAGGTCTTCAAATTCTTCTTCTTCTCGGCGTCAACGTAGCCGCCGAAGCCATTGATCTTCATCACCGCAATGCGGCCCTCGTCCAGGTAATGAAGCCCGCCGGCACTCGTCGGCGCTTCGTCTTGCGGGTAAGCCGCCTTCGCCATCTGCGTGAGCTTCGGCAGGGCGACGCCTTCAAGTCGCACTTTCTCTTCGCGCCGCGTCTTCGGGTTATAGACGATCAGGTCGTAAGGGCTCTGAGCGCCGATCAGCGTGTACAACAAGACGCCGAAGCGCAAGCCGCCGATGCGCGCCTGCCGCGAGGTTTCCACATCGCCGTCGCCTGAGGCTGCCGCCAGCAGCGCCGCAATGATCTTTGCCGCCGGCCGGCGGTTGATGGCGCGAATCTCAAAGCCTGCGAGACGATGCTCATCGCTCGACAGATCGCGGAAGATGTAAGCGCGCCGGTTGATCACTCGCACGTTCAGCGGCAGCAGCGCGACCTGTGTGCCGACCTCCTTGCGCAACGGTTCGGGTAGGCTCAGCCCCGTGTGACCGCACTTGATGGCGGCGACCGCCGGCGCCAGCACACGCAGGAATTCATACGCGCTCATCGGGTGATCGAGCGCCCGCGCTGCCGCGTCAAACGTGCGATCAAGTTCCGGCTTCGGCGTGTAGCGATAGATGCCGCTGTGGCCTTCTTCGAGCGCGCGCCGGGCGATTTGAAAATCTTCGCGCAACTGCTCCGGCGTGAATGTTGGCAGCGATGCTGCGCCATCGTGTTTCGTCTGATTCGCAGTCTGCGCCGGCACAGAGAGCCACAGCGCCAGCACCGCAAGAGAGATAGCCGACAGTCGTTTTATCCACATACGTCCTCGCTCAATGATTGAACGGCGCGAAGGATGGCGGGCACACCGACTCTTCATACTGGAAGCGCGCGGCAAAAGTTGCGAGAAAGGCGTTACCGCCGCCGCGACGACTTACTGGCCGGCCGTCGCTTCGTTGTAAAGCTTCTGGATGAAGTCGGGCGGGTCGGGCTCGGCTTTTAAGGTCTGCTTCATGCCTTTGCTATAGGCCCAGCGGTGCAGCCACGACACGCCCCGCGGGCCGGCATAGGTGTCGGGCAAGCGGTAGGCCGGGTCTTCCAGGGCGCGCGCCAGTGTGACAAATTGATAGCCGCGCTTCTCGAACATCCGCGCCACGCCGTCAAAGTAATCGGCGTTCAACTCGTTGGCGTGTAGCAGCAGAACATGGCGCACCGGCGCGCCGACGACTTCCAGCGACAGCTTCTCGAAAAAGTCCACCATCGTCTGCATGTGCTCAAGGTAAGCTTTGCTTGTGCGCTCGACAAGCGCCGCGTCGTTGCGCTCTCTGGCCCGGACATAAACCGTGTTGAACATGTAATCGGCGTCGTCAAAGGTCACCGGCGCAACCGTGTAGCCGCGCTCGGCGAGGAACTTCTCGAAAGAGGCACGGGCTTCAAGCGTCGGGCCGGTGCGCAAAAAGGGATGGCGGAAATAGCGCAGCTTCAGCCCACGCCGCTCCATCAGCATGCGGGTGACGGTTTCGCCTCGTATCAGGTCTTCTTCAAAGGCGGCGAGCGGCGTCGTTTGCAGCGACGGGTGCGAATAGGTGTGATTGCCCAGCTCAAAGCCGTTGTCGAGCCAGAGCTTGAGGATCGCTACGCGCTCATCCATTTCGCCCAGACGGTAGAGCTTGCGCTCGTTGACGAAGCCGACCACAGGGATGTTGTGCGCCTTGATTACCCCAAGCAGCTTGACGGTCATGGCGCGCAGCCGCTTCAAGTCCATATCAGGCCCATTCAGCGGCAGGTCATCGAAGGTGACGCAGACCTCTTTCGGCGCGGCATGCGCCGTGGGCTTTTCCCGCGCCGGCAAGTTCGTAGCAGCAACCACAACTAAGAGCGCGACAAGCACGGATCGCTTCATCAAATTCATGTTTTTATTTCTTCCTTTCAGTCTGTGAATATGTCACTCGCAGGCGAAACGTCAAGGCCGCGGAGCATCCTTCAACGCGCCAGCTATGACCCGGCGCGTTGAAGGATGCTCCGCGGCTCTGCTAAAACTGTGTTAATGGCACAAGACGGCAAAGCGCTAGAGACTTACTTGCAATCGCATCAAGCAGAGATGCTCGACTTCGCTCGCTGGCTCGTCGAGCAGGAATCCATGTCGCGTGATGCAAAGGCCACGGCGCGCATCGCCGAAAACTTTGGCGACAAGTTGAGCGAGATGGGCGCGGCGGTCGAACTGCTCGCCGACCCGAAGTTCGGCGCGAGCGTCCTTGCGCGTTTTGACTTCACGGGTGGTCAGGCCGCAGACGACAAACAACTGATGATCGTCGGCCACCTCGACACGGTGTGGCCCATAGGGACTTTGGCGGCGCGCCCGTTCCGCGTCGAAGACGGGCGGGCTTATGGGCCGGGCGTCTTCGACATGAAGGCCGGCGTAACCATCGCTACGTTTGCGCTGCGCGCCATCAAAGCGCTGGGCCGCAGGACGCAGCGGCGCATCGCTATGCTAATGACCTGCGATGAAGAGACCGGCAGCCACTTCTCGCGCCCGTTCATCGAAGACGAAGCGCGGCGGGCACGGGCGGCGCTGGTGCTAGAGCCGCCGATCCCTGGCGGCGCGGTGAAGACGGCGCGCAAAGGCGTCGGCGAATTTGAGCTGGTGGTGCGCGGCAAGCCGGCCCACGCCGGCAACGATCCGCGCGCCGGTGTCAGCGCCATCACGGAGATGGCGCATCAGGTTCTCGCCATCAATAACTTGATCGATTACCCGCGCGGCACGACGCTCAACGTCGGCGTCGTGCATGGCGGCGTGCTGTCGAATGTCATCGCCGCCGAAGCGCGCGCCGCGGTTGATATGCGCTTTACAGAAATGGAAGAAGGTTACCGCATCGAGCAGGCCATGCAGCAGCTCAAGCCCGTACTCGATGGCGCGCGGCTCGAAGTGCGCGGCGGCATCAACCGCCCGCCGCTGCTGCGCACGCCGGAGATCGCCGCGTTGTTTGCGCAAGCGCGCGAGCTGGCGAAGGGAGTCGGCTATGACTTGAGGGAAGGCGCGGTGGGCGGCGGCTCGGACGGCAACTTCATCGCGGCGCTGGGCGTGCCGGTACTGGACGGCCTCGGCGTAGACGGCGCCGGCGCGCACGCCGAGCATGAGCATATTCTGATTGACGACATGGTGCGCCGCGCTACATTGCTGGCGCGCTTGATCGAGACGATTTAGTGCGCGCTGGCCGGCTGATCGCGGCGCAGTTGTTGGTAAACCGTGATGACGCGCCGGCGGGTTTCTTCAAACGTCCCTGAGGTGTCTATCTCGTAATCCGCATAGCGGCGCTTCTCTTCCGAAGTCATCTGCGCGGCAACGCGCCGTTCAGCATCTTCGCGGGTGATCTGATTGCGCGCCATCAAGCGAGCGACCTGCGTTTCGCGGTCACAGTAAACGACGATCAATTTATCGAAGCGCTTGTAGCCGCCCGATTCGATCATCAGCGCGGCGTCAATGATGGCGATGCCGTCAGGGTGTTCGGCTTCAGCTTCGGCGAGCAAGCGGTTCTGCGCGTCGATGACGCGCGGGTGGACGATCTCGTTCAGGCGGCGGCGGCGTTCGGGGTCGGCAAAGACGATAGGGCCAAGCCGGTTGCGGTCGATGCGACCGTCGGCACCGAGAATCGCTTTGCCAAACTCGTTGACCAGGTCGAGATAGGCCGGCTGGTTTGGTTCCATCACCGAATGGGCGATCTTGTCGGCGTCAAAGACGACGCAGCCTAGCTCGGCAAGCACCGATACGACGAAGCTCTTGCCGACGGCGATGCTACCCGTGAGTCCGACCTTAAGCATCTCCGGTTATTCCCAGCGCTCGACAATCTCATGCTTGATCGCCGTCAGTTTGTCGAGCGCCGTCTTGCCACCGAACGTCGCGACGATCTGATCGTCCATGTCATCGGCGGCGCGCGCGATGGCGGCCACCGATGCATATAGCTCGACGCGATCCATGCCATCGCCGAGGATGGTGTGCGACAACACGACGGCACCCTTGCCGCCTTCGTCAATCGCCAGGCCAAAGCCGCCGAACATCAATCGCAGGTTGTAAGTCAGCAAGTGACGCATCAGCGCCTCGGTGACCTCGACGTCAATGACGACGTAGGAGAAGACCTCGACGCCGGCCTGCTTCTCGCCAATCGGAAAGGCCCGCACGTAGATGAACGTCGAGCCTTCCTGCAAAGCCATGGTGTCGCCCATCGCCGTGATGTTCACCTCGCCGAAGATCGCGTGCAGGTAATCGCGCGCGCGGTCATAGGCTTGCTTGTGCGGTTCGCTTTTGAATTCCATAAGCCGGAAGATAGAAAGAAGTGATCGCCCGCGACTCAAGGCATCTCATGTTGTCGCGTCGCCGACACCGCGCACCACCTGCACCGTGTCGCCGGCGACGCGGACGGCGACGCCGAGGCGGCCGCTGTTGCGATCAAGGTGCAGTTGCGCAAAGGGGATGATAATCGCCTCTTGTAACATGCGTTCGAGTTGCGCCAGGCTCTTGCGCTCGACGGCCAGCCGCTCACTGAAATATGCCGCGAGCCGCGCATCCATTTCGAGGCGCACCGGCTGCGCCGCTTCGAGCCGCGCCCGCAAGGCTTCAAGCCGCTCGCCGATGATCTGTTCGGTCGCCGCGCGGTCGAGCACCTGGAACTCGATCACTTCGTCTACGGTCGCCGCCAGTGATTCGACCAGCCCGAAGCTGCGCTCTCTGAGCTGAAGGCCGCCGGTCGCCGTCCGCAGGCTGCCGGTGAGGCGATGCTCGCCGCTTTCGCCGTTCGGACGAAAGCCGAGCGGCGCGGTCTTGTGTTGCTCGCTCGACTGCGAGCGCGTCATCACGACGGTGGTGTTCGACAGCGAAATCTCCGTGCCCGTCGTGTCGGTGAAGCGCCCGTGCTCGAAGGCTTCGCCAAGAAACTGCTGAACGACGGCGTGCGCCAGATCGACGTTGCGAAAGTAGAGCACTGAATGCGGGCTGTCTTCTGCCGCCTTCGCCAGCAAGCCGCGCTCGCCGTGACCGGCGTAGCCCGGCTCGGCGCCGATGAGCCGCGACAGCGAATGCGATTCGGTGTACTGGCTCAGGTCGAAGGCGGTGATCTTTTGTGATGAGCCATACAAAAACTTGGCGAGCGCCGTGGCCAGCTCATGCTTGCCGACGCCTTCGGGGCCGACGAAGAGAAAGACGCCGTCGGGGCGCTCCGGCTTCAGCTCAAGGCCGAGCTTGGCGATGCGCGCCACACGCGCCACGTCGCGGGCGGCACGCGCCTGGCCGGGCACCGCCGCGTGCAGAAAGGCTTCCAGTTGCTCAAGCCGCTCCGCAGGGTCTTTGTCCATGATCTCCAGCGGCAGGCCGGTCATCTCCGACAGCGTCTCGGTGACCGCGTCGCGGCTGACGCGCTCAAGGCCGGCGAACGACGCTTTAGCCGCCGCCTTGTCGAGCAGGTCGAAGGCTTTGTCGGGAAAGCTGCGGGTATAGAGAAAGCGCTCGGCCTGGTCAACGATGAGCGCGATGACCTCATCATCAATGCGCACGTCGTGATAGCTCTCGAACGCCGCGCGCGACTCCAGCAGGATGCGGCGCGTCTCTTCGGGCGAAGGCTCTTCGACGGTGATGTTGCTGAAGCGGCGGGCCAGGGCTTCGTCGCGGGCGATGTACTTGTAATACTCCGCGAGCGTCGTTGCGCCGATGCAGGTGATGTCGCCTTTCGAGAGCGCCGACTTCAATAGGTTCGCCACGTCGCCCGTGCCGCCTGAGCCGCCGGCATTCAACAGCGTGTGAATCTCGTCGAAGAAAAGAATCACATCGCCCGCCCGCTTCACTTCTTCAAGCAGTTGCTTCAGCCGCTCTTCGATGTCGCCGGTGAACTTGGCATCGGCCAGCAGCTTCAGGCGCGAGACTTCGAGGATGCGCTTGCCGCGCAAACGCTGGGGAACGCGGCCTTCGCACAAGCGGCCCGCGACCGCCGTGACCAGGGCGCTTTTGCCGACCCCCGGCTTGCCAATCAGCAGCGGGTTGTTCTTGAGCTTGCGGCAGAGCGTTTCCAGCACCGCCGTCATCTCGCGCTCGCGCCCGACGAAGGGATGTAACGATGCGTCTTCGGCGTCTTCGGCGACATCCGTGCAGTAATCCTTGAGCGCGCCGGCGAGCGCCCGCCGCTTCAACGGCCCGGTAAGCATAGCATCATGACGGGGCACGTCCTGTTGATGGGGCGCGGCATCCGGAGCCGGCGCGGCTTCGCCAAGCGCCTCGCGAACCTGCGGGCTGGCCAGCGCCGCGCGTAAGAGATGTTCCGCCGCCGCCTCCTCCTGGCCTTCGGCGCGCGCCATCTGGCTGGCGGCAGATAAAACGGCCTGTGTGTCTTTCGTTACCGTAAGCGATTCTGAGGCGAGCGGAAAGCGTTCGCGCAAAACTTCGGCGGCCGACCTTAACAAGCTCGCCGACCGGGCATCTGACGCCGGCGCATCGCTGAGCAGCGCGACCAGCAGATGGAGCGGCGACAAGACGCCGCCGCGCGCCCGTGCGAGTTGCCGGGCGCGCTCGAAGGCATCACGTGCCCCGGCGTCGAGCAGGTTGAGAAGCTGTTCTTTTTGCATGCCTACGGGCGAGCCGCTGAACAAAAGTTTGGCGCGATGCCGATCATCTGGCGTCGCCGGCTTCTATCTTTCGCGGCTGTCCTGACAGCCTAGCCTGCCTGTGGTTGCGGGTCAATGCCGATTATTGAATCGTCTCGGAGCTGACGGCCGCCGGCTGGTTCACATCCATGACCGTGAGCCACTGTTCGGCGAACAGCGTCGAATTGATGAGCGTTTGGACGACGTAATCGCCGGCCACCGGAAAGGCGATATTGGCAAACATGGTGACGTTGTCGGCATAGCCGCCCGGCGGAATCTCGAAGGCCGAGGGCTGCGAAACGGCAATCGGTTGCGTGCGGTCGGGCGTCAGGATGCGGACTTCGGAGAGGTACTGCCCGCCCCCCGACCAGTGGTTGAGGATGACCAGCTTCAAGATGTTGATCGGCAGTTGCGGCACCTGTATGGCGTAGAAGACGCCGATGAGGCTGAGCTTCTGGCCGACCTCAAGCCGCACGTCTTCGCAAAGAATCGTGTAGTGTAGTTTCAACTGCGTCGCGCTCTCTTGCCCTGTCATCGCTGCCCTCGCTTTCGCCTACCAGCTTAACACCCGCCGCGCCGGCCTGCCATGCCAGTGCCGGGCGAAGCGCGCCCTCAGCATCAAATAAGAAAGCCGGGCCGCGAGTCATATCGATATGACTCGCGGCCCGGCGGTTGTCGCGCGCCCGCGCCTCAAGCGATGCGGACGCCGGTTCGGTTATAGATAGCGGTGACTAGCGCCGGCTGCGATAGCCTTCTTCGTAGCCGCGGCGGAAGCCTTCGCGGTAAGCCTGGCGATAGGTGTCGCGGTCGCCATACTCTGAGCGCCAGCCGCTCTGCGCATCGCGGTAGCGCGTATCCCTATCGTAGCTGGAACCACGCCGGCGCGAGGCGTCATCCTGGCCTTGACGATAGCCGTCGCGATAGCCGGCCTCTTGCGCAAGCCGGTTAATCTCGTTGCGGTCATAGCGGCCATTCTGGTTGCGGTCGCGATTCCAGTTGCCGCCACGGTCGTCACGACGCCCGTTGTACCAGTCATCCTGGTCATAGCGGTCATCGTTGTAAACGTCCTTCAATCTGCCGCCGAGCGCCCGCTCGACATCCGTGCGCGTCCAGCGCCGCTCGCGGTTATGCGTGAAATCTTCGTAGGCCATCTCGAACCCACGGCGATAGGCGTTGCGGTAATCGTCGCGATACCCCATCACCGCCAGATAGCCATTGGTGTCGTTGCGAAAGCCGGGGATGTCTCTGAGGCTGCGGCGACCGCCGTTCTGCATGTTGTCGCGCACCTCGCTGTAGCCGGTATGATAGCCGAGCTTCATAGCATAATCCCGCACACGGTCTCTCGACCAACTGCCATTCTGGCCGTAACGACTATCATTACGATAGCGATCATCCTGATAATTACGGTCCTGCGCCAGCGCCGCTCCGCTCAGCAGCACGCCGAGCATTAGCGACAGCGCAGCACCGCTCACCACTCTCCTCAATGAACTGAATCTCATCGTTGTCCTCCCTCCCGGCCTCGCCAGGATCAGTTTTCTGTTTACCCTCAGGATTGATTACAAGCCGTGTGCCAAAGGCGGCTTGTTTAATGACGGGTCATTTATCAGGGCTTTTTCGAAATTTTGTCCCTTTTTGCCGGAGCCTCGAAATCCGGCGCAGTAAATCCGAACACCAATTGCGAGCCAGGGCAGACGAAATGGGATGAGGAACAGGAAGCAGTTGGCAGTAGGCAGTAGACAGGAAGCAGGAAGGAGAATAAGAGCCGCGGCGATAGCCGCCTTCCTTATTCATTCTGACTTCTGACTCCTGACTCCTGACTTCTATTCCACGATGGCGAGCACTTGATTGGCGGTCACGGTTGCGCCTTCGCTGACGCGCACCTCGGTGACGCGCCCGGCCTTGGGCGATTTGATTTCGTTCTGCATCTTCATGGCTTCGACGACGATGACGCCCTGGCCGGCGGCCACTTCATCGCCGGCGGTGCATAGCACGCGCACTACCTTGCCCGGCATCGGCGCGGTGAGCTGCTGCTGGCCTTCGACGCCATGATCTGCCACCGCGCGCCGATGCTTGCGGTCAATGACCTGCGCTTGAAAAGTGCGGTCGCGCAGCCGGACGCGCAGGCCGCCGCCCTCGGCCCAGACACGCGCCTCGTATACGTCGTCATCCGTGAACAGCAGGTACGCCCCGTCTTCGGGGCGCACGACATCGATCTCGTAGCGGCGCTCGCCGACGGTCGCCGTCACATGGCCGTCGCGCTCTTCAAGCTCGACCGTCATCTGCCGGCCATTGATTTCGGTTTCGTACTTCATCGTCGCTGATTCAGCCTGCCGTAGAGCTTCCAGCGGCTCTCGGTCGCGTGTCGCCCTGGCGCTTCGATCCGCGCCGCACTGGCCCGCGCTTCGAGAATGGCGGCAATGCCGGCGAGGTCTTCGAGCCGTCGCGCTGGCTCGTCGTCGGCCCGCGTCTGTTCGCTAGCCCTATCTTTCAGGAAGCGGTCAATAAAGCCTGTGTCAAAATCGCCGCGCCGGAACTGGTCGTCATTGACCACAGCGCGAAAGAAGGGAAGCGTCGTCTGGATGCCTTCGACCGCGTACTCGTCGAGCACCCGCGCCAGCCGCGCGATTGCCGCCGCTCGCGTTTCGGCCCAGACGCAGAGCTTCGCCAGCAGCGGGTCGTAATAGATCGGCACTTCCCATCCGGCGTAGCTGCCGCTGTCATAGCGCACGCCGGGGCCGGCGGGCGTCGTCATCCGGGTGATGCGACCGGGGCTCGGCAGAAAGTTGTTCCGCGGGTCTTCGGCATAGACGCGGCACTCGATAGCGGCGCCGCGCATCACGATGTCATTTTGTGAGAAAGATAACTTTTCGCCTGCCGCGACGCGGATCTGCTCGTGAACCAGGTCGCGGCCCGTCACCAACTCGGTCACCGGATGCTCGACCTGCAAGCGCGTGTTCATTTCGAGGAAGTAGAAGTTGCGCTGCGGATCAACCAGAAACTCGATGGTGCCGGCGTTGTAATAACCGGCGCGGCGAGCGATCTCGACCGCCGCTTCGCCCATGCGCCGGCGCAAGTCTTCGTCAACAACCGGCGAAGGGCATTCTTCGACCACCTTCTGATGCCGCCGCTGCAACGAGCATTCGCGCTCGCCGAGGTAAACCATGTTGCCAAAGCGGTCGCCGATCAATTGAATCTCGATGTGGCGCGGGCGCTCGATGAATTTTTCGACGTAGACCGCAGAGTCTTTGAAGCTGGCGGCGGCTTCCGATTGGGCTCGCTCAAGGGCGCCGGCCATCTCTTCGCGCGAGCGCACCAAGCGCATGCCGCGCCCGCCGCCGCCCGCCGCCGCTTTGAGCATCACCGGGTAGCCAATCGCTTCGGCGGTCGCCAGCGCTTCTTCGACCGAGCCGAGCGCTTCGGTGGTGCCGGGGACGACCGTAGCGCCGGCGGCGCGGGCTGCCTGTCGAGCGCTGGTCTTTGATCCCATCAACTGCATGGCCGAGGCCGGCGGCCCGATCAGCACAAGGCCGGCGTCTTCGACGGCGCGCGCGAATTCGGCATTCTCGGAAAGGAAGCCATAGCCGGGGTGAATCGCTTCGGCCCCGGCGCGGCGCGCCGCGTCAATGATCTTGTCTATGCGCAGGTAACTTTCGGCGGAAGGCGGCGGGCCGATGTGGATGGCCTGGTCGGCGACGCGGACATGGAGCGCCGCGCGGTCGGCGTCCGAGTAGACCGCTACGGGCGAGATGCCCATCTCGCGGCAACCGCGCGCGATGCGCACGGCGATCTCCCCGCGGTTGGCGATCAGCAGCTTCTTAAACATACAGCGGATGAGCAGCGGGTGTGGGCAGCGCGCCTGAAAAAGAGAAAGGCGAAATCGACAGCCCCCTCACTTCAACGCGCGGCGCTTGCGGTGGCTTGATCCATTTCGCCTGATGAGTTCACCCGTTAGCGATCTGACGTAGTGTGGGCTGCTGGCAGCTTCTTGATCTCGGCGCTGGTGAAGAAGACGCCGTCGCGCATGATGATGTCGTCGTCTGTGCCTTCGATGCCATCAGCGCCCGCCGAGCGCAGCTCAAAGGAGCTGTACTGAATCGGCGCTTTGCCCAGCGCGCGCGGATCGTCGTTTCTTGCCAGCGCCTCTAAATAGCTCTGATAACGGATCGGCTTCTCCCAGTAATCCGCCGGCATCGCCTCGCTTAAAACTTTCTTCAGCTCGTCGTTGTTCTTCGGATAAGAGTGGGTTGTTGCTTTGTAGTCTTCGAGAATAGCGGCAACGTGGTGCATGGCGGCTTCGGTGGCGGCGACGCGGCGGACGCGGTAATTGTCAAGGGCGCGCGGAATGGCGCTAACGCCATAAGTCGCCATGCCGACCATACCGACGAGCGCCAGCCCGAGCGTGACCGCCGCGACTCGCCGCCCGCCGTAACTTGCCGGGTCGCGCTTCTCCAATCGCAAGGCGCGCATCGCAAGCCATGCCGGCAGCAGCGCCAAAGGCGCTAACCATTTCGTCAGGACGGCGGTTAAAGCGATGGCCAGCGCGAGCAGCAACAAGGCGGTCATCGCCGGGCCGTAGTGGCGAATCCGCGCCGGCGTTTCGTCGAGCGGCACGCCGACAAAGCGCGCCCCGCAGGGGCACACTTCGGCCCCGATACGGATGTCATCACCGCAACACGGGCACATCATGAGCGGCGCGGCTGCCTGCGCTCGAACCGTAGAATTTGACCTCACAAATCGTCTCCTCACTTAGAACTCGAACTCAATTCTGTACTGAATAATCGGCGCTCACCAGGCTGTCGGCTTCGAGCTTGGCCTGGGCCGCTTTGACGGCGGCGCGGTCGGTTTCGCGCAGTTCCCGCCACGTGTGATAAATGCGATGCACCACCGTCCAGTGCGACAGCACCGCCAGCACCCACAGCACCTGCGGCATCTTGTGCAGGAAGGGGCTGGTGGCCGGGCCGACTTCCGTGAGCGAGGCGATGATCAACAGTACGACGCGCTCGGGCCGCTCAAGAAAACCGACCTTGCAGGCGATGTCGAGCGATTCGGCGCGCGCCCGCGAATAGCTGATCATCACCGAGCCGACCAGCGCCAGCCCGGTCAGCGTCACCAGCAGCGTCGAGTGGCCGCCCGCCGGGCGCGCGTAATAGACCATGATGCCGACGAAAACGATGATGTCAGAGTACCGATCAATCACCGAATCGAAGAACGCGCCGAAGCGTGTCACCCGCCCGCGCAGCCGCGCCACCTGGCCATCGAACATGTCAAAGATGTTGGCGAGGATCATCAATAATCCCGCCTTGAAAAACATCCCGTAGCCGAATAGCACGCCGCAGCCGATATTCATCAACAGGCCGAGGAAGGTCAGCACGTTGGGGTTGATGCGGCTGCGCGCCAGCCCGCGCACCATCGCGTCAATCACTCGTTTGCCGCCTGCTCCGATGGCTTCGCTGATCATCTGTCGGCCCCCAACCTTCGGCCTCACCGCGCGCGCGAAGCGACACTATGTCAAACGCTTGCGCCCATTGTCAAGATCGCCCGCCGCCTGGCTTTAGATGCGCGCCGCGGCCCGCGGTGGCGCGCGCTTTGCGGCCATTGCGGGTGGGGCGCTCCCCGTTCACCCTTCGTCATGGATCGTCGTCAGGCGAACGACCTCAAAGCGCCGCCTGCCGCTCGGCGTCGTGATCTCTGCCTCGTCGCCTTCGCGCTTGCCCATCAGGCCGCGCCCAATCGGCGAAGTGGTCGAAATCTTATTCTGCGCAAAGTCCGAATCTTCGGCCATCACCAGCTTATAGGTCACCTCTTCGCTGCTGTCGAGGTCGTAGAGGACGAGCGTCGAGCCATAAGCGGCGCGATCCGTCGGCAGCCGCGACATGTCGATCATTGACAGATCGGCCAGCCGCTTGCGCAAGTTGGCAATGCGGGCGCGCACGTAATCCTGGCGGTTGCGCGCCGCCTCGTATTCGGCATTCTCCGACAGGTCGCCCATGGCGACGGCTTTCTTCAGCTCCTGCGGGATCTCTGTCCGCAACTCTGCCTCTAGCTGGCGAAGCTCTTCTTGAATCTTGCGTTTAATTTCTTCCGGCATAGACAAACAATCCAGTCTGCGTTTTCGCGCCTCTCCATGTGAAAGTGTGAATGCGCGCGATTACCTGCGCGGTAACGGCGAATGGTCATGTCGCCAAGGGCGGCGGTAGACGTTGACATCCGGTTGCTCCATTCCCCGATAGTGTATACGGCCCGGCCCCGGCTCACAAGCACGATATGAAGCAGCCGCCGCGCCGCTTTCCGGCCACCGAGGCGCCCTGTCGTTGATCTTCAGACCGCCTTTCAATCGCGCAATTCTGATCGTTCCTATTTATTGCCAGCGTATAATCTCTAGAGTATAATCCCCCGTGCCGCTAGATATTGCCCGTAGGCAAGGAGAGCTGTGGGAGGCCCAGCCTTATGATCAGGTGCAACAACTGTGGGACGAACAATCTTGACGGGAGCGACTACTGCGATGAGTGCGGCATGAAGCTCGACCTCGTCCCGCAGTCACGCGGACGGCAAGCTTTCTTCCAGCCGCCGAGCGCCGTCGCTAGCGAACCGCCGCCGCCCAACACCAACGAAGGGCCGCCGATTGCGCCGCCGTCGTTTACCACCTCGACGAGCATTCCCAAGCCGGCCATGCCGGCACGCGAGCGCCGCAACGAGCCGCGCCGCGCCGACGCGCCGCCTTCGGGCAATCACGCGGGCCGCCGCCCAAGCGCCACCGACGAGCGCGCCGCTTATAATCCGAACGCCCCCGCCGCGCCCTACGCGCCGCCGCCGCCTGAGCCGCCGCGCGCCGCCGGCCAGACCTACGCGCTGACCTCGCGCGGGCGCACGGACGAGATGCTCCCCGACGGCAACAACTCGGCGTTGATGGATAACCCGCGCGTGACGGCGCGGCTGCTGATCGAGCGCGGCGGGCGCGTCGGGCGCGAATTCGCCATCACCGGGATTGAGACCAACATCGGGCGCTGGGACGCCGACAGCGGCATCTTCCCCGACATCGATCTGGACGAAGACGACCCGGAAGCAAAAATCTCGCGCCGCCATGCGCGCATCATCAATCACAACGGGCAATACTTCATCGAAGACCTGGGCTCGACCAACGGCACCTTTGTTAATCGCGGTCGGCGGCTGCTCCCCGGCAAGCGGCAGATGTTACAAAACGGCGATGAGATCATCGTCGGCAAGACGTTCTTGAAGTTTCAAGTGCTCAGATAAGCGCTCTGGTTCCCTTGGCTGGAGATGGGCTTCGCCCGCTGGCGGTTCCTCGTTCCTCGTTCCTGGTTGGTGCGCCGCCGGCATTGGTTGCCGCCGGCGCGATCAACCAGGAACCAGGGACTAGGAACCAGGAACCCGTAGTATGTTTTGCCCAGAATGCGGCAATCCGGTTCACGAGGAGGAGTCCGATTGTCGTGTGTGCGGCGCTCGACAGGATTCGACGCCGCTTGCGCCAAAGGCGATTATCCTGGAAGCGCGCAGCAGACGCAGTGAAGACATGCCTGATTCTAAAAAACCCAAGCATGCGGCGACGCATCAACTAGAGCCGGGCACCCTCCTGCTCGACCGTTACCTTATCGTCCAGCGCGTCGGCGGCGGCGGCATGGGATCGGTCTATCAGGCGAAAGACAAGCGCCTCGCCGACCGCCTCTGCGCCGTCAAAGAGATGATCGAGATGTTTGCCGATCAGAACCAGCGCGCCAAGGCCGTCGAAGATTTCAAGCGCGAGGCCGAAGTCCTGGCGCAGCTCGATCACCCGTCAATCCCGACCGTCTTTGATTACTTCATCGAAGGCGGGCGCTACTACCTGGTGATGCGCTGGATCGGCGGCGGCGACCTCGCCGAGCAGATGCGCGTGCGTCACGGCATCGTCGAAGAGGCGGCGGTCACCAAATGGGCAATCCAGATCTGTGACGTGATGCACTACATCCACTCGCAGAAGCCGCCCATCATCTACCGCGATTTGAAGCCGGCCAACCTCATGATCGACGACAAGTCGGGCCGCGTCATGCTGGTAGACTTTGGCATCGCCCGCGTCGTCCGGCCGACGGAAAAAGGCGTCACCGCCATCGGCACGATGGGCTATGCGCCGCCGGAGCTGTTTGCCGGCAAAGTCGAGCCGCGCTCGGACATCTACAGCCTCGGCGCGACCATGTTTCATATGCTGACGGGCTCGGACCCGCAGGACAATCCGCTGTTGATCTTCGACTTCAGCAAGAACCCGCGCCCGCGCCAGATCAACCCGAACATCTCGCCGGAGATGGAGAACCTATTGATGCGCGCCGTGGCGCACAAGCCCGAAGACCGCCATGCCTCGGCGCTCGACTTCATGCGCTCGCTTGAAGAGCACAGCACGCACCTCGAAAGCCGCCCGCGACCCGAGGCGCGCGCGTCGAACAACTATGCGCGTTCGTCGAACCCTGCCGCCGTCGCGCCGCCCATCATCCAGCGCGAAGTGAGGCCGAACCATTCGACGCCGGCCTCGGCGGCCTCTGGCGGCGCGGCCTCGGCAGCCGGCCAGGATTGGGTCTTCTGCGGCCACTGCGGCGAAAAGATCGGCGCCGAAGACGTCTATTGCGCGCACTGCGGCAACCGTCAGCCGGCGGCGGATGGCGCCGCCGGCGGCACCGGGTTGACCGCCGAGCCGCGCGTCACCGCTCAACTCGTCGTCGTCAGCACCGGCGACATGGTCAAGCCCTTCTCCTTTCTCATCAACAAAGAAAGCGTGTTGATCGGACGCACAGACCCGCACACCGGCATCTTCCCTGAAATCGACCTCACGATGCATGACCCCGAGACCAAGGTGTCCCGCCGCCACGCGCGCATCTACCGCGCCGGCGAGCAGTTTATGATCGAGGACCTGGGCTCGGTCAATGGCACCATCGTCAACTCCAGCGGCGGCTCGATTCGCCTCAACGTCAAGCAACCTCGGGTGCTGACGCCGGAAGACGAACTGCGGCTCGGCGGAACCGTTTTGAAATTCACGCTCAGCTAAGGTAATTTAGTCAGTGGCCGGTGGTCAGGGGTCAGGGGTCAGTTGCGCGATTGCAGCCGACCGGTGACTGACCACTGACCGGTGACCACTGTCTTATGCAGAAATTCTGTCCATACTGTGGCAAGCCCCTGACCGAGCGGTCAAAATTCTGCCCTTCGTGCGGCAAGGCGACACCGGCGCGGGAAGCGCCTGCCGCGGTTGCGGTCAACGAGCGCGCCGCCCAACCCGCAAACGTGCCGCCTGCCGAGCGCCCGCGCCCGCGACCCGTCGTCGTCGGGGCGACGGGCCGCGCCGACGGTCAGCGCCGCAGGGTTGCGCCGCCGACTTATGCCTTCATCGGCTCGCTTGAGACTGCCGGGTTTGGCCTGCGCTACGGCGCCTGGATGTTCGATTTTCTGATCTCGCTCATCGCCATCATGGTCTTTACCTTCGTCATCACGGCGGTGAGCAAACAATCGGTCGTCGGCTCGAACAAGGACTTGCTGATTGTCGCCGGGCTGACGCTGTTGTTGTTCGTTTTAAATTTCGTCGTGCTGGCCGGGATCACCGGACAGACCGCCGGCATGCGCATTCTCGGCATCTATATCGTGCGCGAGAGTGGCAAACCGTTCACCATTAAACAGGCGGCGCTGCGTCACTTGCTCGGCTACCCGCTATCGATGGCGGTCTTCTTTCTCGGCTTCCTCTGGATGCTTTGGGACCCGCGCCAGCAGGGCTGGCACGACAAGCTGGCGCGCACCATCGTCGTGATGTCTAAATGAGAAGAAGTCAGGAGTCAGGAGTCAGGAGTCAGAATAAAAGCCGCAGCGGTAGCTGCCTTCCTCTTCCATTCTGACTCCTGACTTCTGACTCCTGACTCCTGGTGTTCTATGTCTACCTTTATCATCCGCCCCAAAGATTTCGAGCCGTCGTCGGTCAAGCTCGACCGCATGAAGCTGACCATCGGGCGCTCGTCGCGCAACGATATCTGCATCAGCGATCCGTTCGCCTCGCGCCTGCACGCCGAATTGCGCCGCGAAGGCGATCACGTCCTGCTGGTTGACAACGGCAGCGCCAACGGCACCTTCCTCAACGGCCAGCGCGTCAGCGGCACCGTGCGCCTTGAGCCCGGCGACTTGATCCGCATCGGCGAGACCGAGATCGAGTTCAAGACCGAAGAGCAGGACATGATGTCGGGGGCGACCGTCTTTTTATCCGGCCCGGTCGGGGCGCTGCCTGCCGACACTATCACCTCGCCCATCGCCTCGCGCTCGACCAGCGATTTGCTCTCATCGATCAAGTCGGGGCAGATCGCCGAAGACATCCGCCCGCGCGCCAACATGCACACGCAACTGACGCCTGAAGCCGCCACACAGGGGCGTGACCTGCTGAGCATCGTCTCGCAGGTCGGCATCGCTTTGCTGCCGCGCACCACGCTCGAAGACACCTTGAAGCTGACCGTCGACCTGGTCTTTCAGGCGATTCCGGCAGAGCGCGGCTTCCTGTTCTTGAAAGAGGCGGGCGACATCGTCTGCAAGATTGCGCGGGGCGCGCATGCCGCCGCCTTGCCGACCGCTTCGCAGGTGCAGATCAGCCGCTCGATCACCAGCAAGGTGATCGGCGAAGGCGCCTCGGTGCTGACTTCGGACGCCATGCACGACCCGCGCTTTCAGGCCCAGCAATCGGTGGTGCTGTCGCAGATTCGCTCGGTGATGGCGGTGCCGCTGGCGTCGGGCGAAGAGATTTTCGGCATGATCTATGTCGACAATCCCTTCCACAACCGCTTCCGCGAAGAAGACCTCAAGGTGCTGACGACGATTGCCTCGGTCGCTTCGATCAAGATCGAGCACGAGCGCCTGATCGAAGAGCGCATGGAGAAGCGGCGCATGGAAGAAGAGTTGAAGGTCGCTTCCGAGATCCAGATGCGCTTGCAGCCGGTCGCGCCGCCGAAGATTGATGGCTGGGACATGACCGGCGTGTCGTTCCCGTGCCGCGAGATCGGCGGCGATTATTACGATTTCATCCAGTGCAAAAACGATCCGTGTCTGACCGTCGCCGTCGGCGACGTATCGGGCAAAGGCACCGGCGCGGCGCTCTTGATGTCGTCGCTGCATGCGGCGGTGCGGGCGCAGGCGCAGACGCGGCGCTCGATCAGCGAGGTGATGGCCGAGATCAACGAATACATCTTCGAGAACTCGCCGTCGAATAAATTCCTGACCCTGTTTTATGGCACGATCAACCCGGAGACCGGCGAGCTGAAGTATTCCAACGGCGGCCACAACCCGCCGATGCTGGTGCGCGCCACCGGCGAAGTGCTGCGCCTCGACAAAGGCGGGTTGCCAATCGGCATGATGAAGGGCATGGCGTATCAGGAAGACTCGGTCGGCTTTAATCTCGGCGACGTGCTGGTGATCTACAGCGACGGCATCACCGAGTCGGTGAATGAACAGGACGAAGAGTTCGAAGAAGATCGCTTGATCGAAGTCGTGCGCCACAACCTGAACCGCTCGGCCTCAGGCATTCGCGACCGCATTGATGAAGCCCTGTCGCGTTTCGTCGGCACGATGGCGCCGGTAGATGACATGACGCTGATGATCATCAAGCGCAACGCCTGATGATCGGCCGCGGCGGCTAGCGGTTGGATAAGTGGTTCAGCCGGCCGATGGCGCGGCGTTCGTAAACTCGGCGCACTTCGGGTCGCGCGGGCCGCGGTCAACGAACTCTGCCCCGTCCGCCAGCGCATGGTGATCAGGCGGCAGGCCATGCTCGATCATCGCCGCGAAATACTCGTCGATCTGCTTGAAGATTTCCGCAATCGTCTGCGAATGAAAGACGCGCTCGCGCAGCCGCGCACCGCCCGCCAGGCCGTGCGTGAAGTAGCCGCACATCTGCTTGAGCTTGCCGGCCAGGGCGCGCTCGTGCAGCTCATCTTTCAGTAATTCATAATACCTGTGCAGCACCTGCTGCTTTTCGCCCAGCGTCGGCTGATGTGGGCGCTCGCCGCGCATCAGCTCGGCGGTCTGGCGAAAGATCCAGGGATTAGCAATCGCGCCGCGCCCGATCATCACCGCATCAACGCTGCTTTCTTCGAGCCGCGCCAACGCCTGCTCCGCCGTCACCACATCGCCGCAGCCGACGACGGGGATCGATACGGCACGCTTGACGGCGGTGATGATCTCCCAGTTAGCGCGGCCGCTGTAGCCCTGGGTGCGCGTGCGCCCGTGAATGGCCAACATCTCGCCGCCGCAATCTTCGACCAGCCGCGCCACTTCGACGGCGTTGATCGAGCTGTCGTCCCAGCCGGTGCGAATCTTCATGGTCAGCGGGATCGAGATGGCGCGGCGCACGCGGCGCAGGATTTTTTCAAGCTGCGGCAGGTCGCGTAGCAAGGACGAGCCGCCGCCGCCGTTGGTGACCTTGCGCGCCGGGCAACCGCAGTTGATGTCGACGATGTCGGCGCCGCTCTCTTCGATAATCTCGGCGGCCATCGCCATGCGCTCTTCGTCGTGGCCGAAGATCTGAATCGACAGCGGGCGCTCTTCATGCAAAAAACGCATCATGCGGTGCGTCCGCATGTTGCCGCGCGTCAGCCCTTCGACCGAGATAAACTCGGTGACGATCAAGCCGACGCCGCCAAGCTCTTTGATCAAGCGGCGGAACGACGAATCGGTGACCCCGGCCATTGGCGCGAGCACCAGGTTGGGCTTGATCTCGATGTTTCCGATCTTAAATTTTCGGGTCGCGCTCATAAGCAAAAAGTTTAGCACAAATCCCGCGACGGACGCCGCTATCTCTTGGTCTCGTAATAAGCGCAATACTCGACCAGGCAGCACTGCTCGCAGGCGGGTTGCTGTGGGCGGCAGACGCGGCGACCATGGCGAATCAAGTTGACGTGAACTTCATAGTAGCGGTCGGCGGGGATCATGGCGGTCATCAAGCGGTGGGCCTCCTCGTCCGAGCAGCGTTCAGGGATCAGCGCCAGACGCCGCGCGATGCGAAAGATGTGCGTGTCTATGGGAAAGATGGGACGATCACAGGCGAACAACAGGGTGCAGGCGACGGTTTTGGGGCCAACGCCTTTGAAGCTCGAGAGAAAGGCGACGGCTTCGTCAAGCGGCGCGCTACGGAGAAAGCCGATGTCGAGCGAGCCGCGCCGCTCATAGATTTCCTTCAGCAGCCGTTTGATGCGGAGCGATTTCTGTTTTGCCAGACCGCCGGAGCGAATGGCCGCTTCGATGGAGGTGACGCGCGCCCGCCGCGCCGCGTCCCAGTTGGGGAACTTCTGTTTAAGGCTGGCAAAAGCGCGCTGGCTGTTGGCATTTGTGGTTGACTGCGAAAGGATGGTTTCGACCAGCACATCGAGCGGGTCGAGCCCGCCTTCGCATTCGGGGACGCCATAGACCGCTTTAAGGTTTTGAATGACGTAGCCGAGGCTTTCGGGCGCTTCACTGACCGCCTGCTTGTTCATCTTCGAAGTTCTATCAAAGCGTAGTTGAAGGCGCAACAGGGTTAGGGTGAGGGACAAGCAGTAGATAGAAAAGCGAGCGGTTGATAGAAATTGACTGCGGTTGACACCACAAGCGGCGGTTTGCGATAATCCTGCTTTGACAATTCAGCACTGATTCACAACAGTGCCGTCTAAGCGCCCGTAGCTCAGTTGGATAGAGCGTTTGGCTACGAACCAAAAGGTCGCACGTTCGAGTCGTGCCGGGCGCACTTTAGAATTAAATACTTAGAGCCACCTGCCAGGTGGCTCTTGTTGTTGAACCCCACATATGTTCCCACATTGAAGGGCTACAACAACTTCGAAAATCTGCACTAACGGTAGGCGAGAGCAGTAACGATTATACGGAGCATGATAATGACTGACCAAGTAGATGAAGCAGTTAAGCAATTGAGAAAAGCCGAGGATTCAAGACTACGCTTCCTCAAAGACTTACTCCGCAATGCCGGGACACTCATGGAGGGTGCTATCAGCAGAGCCGCTCAGGCAGGGAATTGGATAGATAAGGCGCTGGCCGAAGGAGGGGCCATTGACCGCGCTGCTGCCAAAGCGCAGTCAATTGTCGAAGGATTGCAGAGAGCTATCAAGACCATCAACGAAATGAAGGCCGAGATGGCGAAATCGTCCGAGGTTATGTATAAGCATGGATGGTGGGTGATCAATGACCTCCCTATGTCGTTTTACAGAGTAATCATTGCACACGAAGGCAACCTTACAGCCCATGATCTCACGCAATATATAGTGGGTCATTTCAATTCTAACGAATGCCAGGAACTTGCCAATATCGTCCAGGGCTGGGATGCGTCCGGCTTCAGCGAAAGGAAGAAAATATTCGAAGACGCACTTTGGGCACACAAAGAGGGCAAATATACCTTGACCGTGCCAACCCTTATCATTCAGATCGAAGGCATCATTAGAGAATTCATCAAAACCGAAGACGCTGGCTTTACGGCTTGGCGCTTCGAGACAGTCAAAAAGCGGTTTACTGATAAGTTTGTGACCTTGGACACCATACCCGCAGCAGATCAAATCAGCTTAGATGACGTCCAGGCAATTGCGAATTACCATAACTTGGCAATGCTTGAAAGGATCTACGTTGACTATAATCCATCTAACCACGCCGAGCCGGGCGACGTAAACCGCCATGCCGTAAGCCACGGTCTGTGGCTCACCTATTCGACCGTCGAAGCGTCGACCAGACTAATCCTGTTGCTCGACATGCTTCATTCCATGCTGAAGCAGCTAGGATCAGCGGCCGCGCCAGCAGGCGCCTCAGTCACCTAGTTAAGCGGCGCTTCGCGCGATCCGAATTCAAGGCAGTTTGCCCGCCACTGATGATACCGCGCCACCTTGTTTGTCAAATCGGCGCTGCCCATTCCTCCACTTCGTTCCGGCCTTTCAGGTGACAAACAAGCATCCGGCGCAGTGTGATGCTTTTGCGGGCAAACTCCCCCCGGAGATCGAAGCCGCCAGTGTGTACCGTCATTAGCGCGTTCGCATCGGCGCCGATCACTGATCACCGAGCTGGGCCGCGCGCCGGCGCCGTGCGGTCTGGGAAAAACATGAGCACCACCACGCCGGCCAGCCCCAGCAATCCCAGGTAGCCCAAGCCGACGCCATAGCCCTTCCCTCTCGCGAACGCGCGGCAGGCGGAGACGAGCACCCCCGAGGCAACAAACAGAATCGCGCCGGACACCAGCGCCACGCCGGGGGCTTTGCTGAGTTGCGTCGTCTCATATATCTTCGCGATGGGCAGCAACACCCCGAACAGCAATCCCACGAACGCCTGGCCGACAGCCGCCAGCGAAGCGCCGTCCACACTCATCAGCCCATCCGATTGCATCGCCAGGTCGAAAAAACAGCCTAGCGCGGTAATGCCGAGGCCCAGCCAGAATAGCCCGCTGGCCCTACGCTGATATTCAGCTCGCATGAGAGTACCTTTCCGAAAAGGTTAATCAGGAGGGGCAGAACTTACATCAATCTGCTGGCATTATAATGGAAGAGTCAATAAAACTCGCCTGTGAAGTCATGCGCTGTTAGCCGCCTGAAGTGCCTTCCGAATTTTGGCCCACTCCGCGTCGCGCGCCTCCACCATCCTCTCGATGTAGTCATCAACTTCCGACTCGACCCAGTAAAACTTGCCGTTGCGCGTGACCGGCTTCGGGAAGTCGTCGGCGGGGTCGGCGGCCCAGTTCTCCAGGGTGCGCGGCGTCACGCCCATCAGACCGGCCACCGCGCCGGCCTTGAGCAGCTTGCGCTTCATTTCGACTTGGCTTTTTTGGCTGTTGGCTTCTTCGCGCCGGGCTTGGGTCCCGGCTTTCTCATTTCAAAGCCATCGAGCGCGCTTTCAGGGATCATCCAGTATTCGCCAGCCGGGCTCTGTTCTTTGCGGGCGCCCGGAAACCTGCCGCGCGACAGCCACACTCGGACGGTCGAAACCGTCGTGCCGAGTCGGCCCGCCACTTCATGCACGGTCAAGTCACTCCCGCCTTTCCGCCTGGCCATAGCCGAAATCGTAATGCCGGCATAACAATCAGGCAAGGCCGATTCTACACCGCCAGCCCGCCGGCCAGCAAGTGAGTTTGTTACGGATACATAACGAATTGGATTGACGCCGCCGGGCGGCGGGCATATACTAAGTTTGTTATGTCGACGTAACAAACTTACGGTTGAGAATCAACGCGCCGCGCCAGCCGCAGACCATGAAGACCAAACGGCGGTTGAAGGCTGGCCGGCGCGGCTGAGATTCGAGGGCTCTCATATGCAAGACAATTTCCCGCTGCTGATGCCCTGCGACCTCAAGACGTGGCTCGATTACGAATTCGAGCGGGCCGTCCGCGCCAGGCAAGGAAAACCCCAGGAAGAACGCGGCGACGCGCCGCCCGAGGGGGTGTGACGAATGCCACGGAAGAAGAAGGCCACATCACAGAGGCCATACGTCATGCCGAAGACCGCCGCCGAGCTGGGCATCCGTTGCGCCGAGTGCGGCGGGCCGGCGGAATGGTTCGACTACGGTCGAGCCCGGCGCGACCACATGGCCGGCTTCATCTGCACCAAGCACCCGCGCAGCGCGCAGAGCGAAAAGCTACTCGTGCGGGGCTGAGGCCTCGCCCCGGCTCTCGGAGGCGCGCGCCCTGTGGCCGCTGCGAGCTTTCAACCTTCAGCGGCCACAAGAGCAAGGGGCGAGTTATTACGGCTTGAGCAGGAAGCGGGCGGCGAGGCCCAGCGCGAACATGGCCAGCATCACGCCGGCGCCGTCAACGCCAGCGCCGCCGGCGGGAATCGCGCCGGGCAACTGGCCGTCGCACTCGCCGGGGTCATAAACGCAATCGGCATCACCGCACGTGCAGGAACCGCCGCCGACCTTTGTATGACCGGCGACGGCGACCACGTTGAAGGCTTGAGCCCCACGGCTCAGGTGAACCATTGACGCCGCGACAGGCAGAGCTAGAACGATGAACGAAACAGCGATCAGCTTTTTCATAGTCGGGAAGTGCTCCAAAGAGAGAAGTGTATCCGCTCTGCCTGGAAAGGCAGGCGGGCGCGAGCTTTCGCGGGGCATCTTAGCAGCAATAGCGACGGCTAACCAATCCTTCGAGCAGGACACGGCCCGGCTGCTGAGACTGGCCGAACTGGCTTACGGCCGGCGCGACGACACGGCCCTGGAAGCGATCACCGGGGCGCTCGAATCAATCCCATTCCAACCGGCGCAGCGCGCCGCCGCCTACTACCGCGCCGTACTTCACACCCGCGCCGGGCAACTGGACGCGGCGGCCTCATTGCTGGCGCCGCTGACCGCACCGCGCGCCCTGCTCACCCTCGGCACCGTCGAAGAGTACCGCGGCAACTTCGCCGAGGCCGCCCGCCTGCACGTCGAAGCGATAAAGGCCGGCCAGAGTGTTGACCCGTTCGCGGTCGCCGGCGCCTCGATGCAGCTTGCCGTCATCAAGGGCATCGAGGGGGATAGTCAGTCAGCCGTCAATGAGCTGCGCGCGATGTTCCCACTCGTGCGCCAGGCCGCGCGCCTTCACCCGCATCTGTGGTTTCAGTATCACAACGAGATCGCCGTCGAGCTGGCCGCAGTCGGGGAGGCGGACGCCGCGCGCCGGGCCATCGCCGTGGCCCTGGCGAGCCCGATTGCCCAGGCTTACCCCGAATGGTCAGAGACAGCCGACGAGCTGCGCGAGCGCGACGCGGCGGCCGTCATCGCCAGAAATAGCGGTGTCGTCGAGGCCGCCGCGCCAAAGGCGCAGATATCCACTCGCCGAAAAGAGCGACGCCGACGGATTGCCCGCAACTGCTATTGCAAGATTATTGCGAGCAAAGCCCGGCCAGCAGCGCGGGACCTCATCGCCGGCAGCGGCGAGCGCACCAGGTCAGCAATCATTCGAACGCGCGCCAACCCGAGAGCCTCACCGCGCGCCCCGCCGCTCACCGTTCATCGTTCATCAATCGCCCATTAGAAGACTTCACAGTAAGGCAAAGGCCGGAGGCTGTCTGACCCGCAAAGATCGCCAGCCCCGGCCCGATCACCGCGCGCTTTGCGGCGCGCAGGAGATGAATTGATGAAAGCAGATGAGAACCAACCCGGACAAGAGCCGTTCGACATTTTTACGTCCGAACGATGCATGCGGCTAGTAGACGCGGCGATGTTCGCCGAAAGAGACGAGCCGGACGAATTCATCCGCATGCTTATGCTGCTGCACGACAACACCAAAGAGGCGGCAACGCAAGACGCCCTCTTCGAGCTGATCAAGGCCGCCTTCAATGTTTCCATAGCCCACACGGTAAGCCTCGAAAACTACCTCGACGACCTGCGCGCCGGAGGCAGGGTGACAGAGGCATGGAGGGCGAAGAGATACGGCCCGACAGCCGGCGATGCCCCGGAGTCATCGCCAAAAACGGCGAGCGGCGCCAAGGTGAGCGACGAGCGCCGGCGCAACGTCATGGAGCTTGGCGAGCACCTCATCGCGATCCTCGAAAACCCGGAGACGCCGGTCGCGATTCACAACGACCTGGCCGACGCAATGAATGACCTGATCAACGACGCGTCACCAGGCATCGCCGGCGACGCGCGCCGGAACTGGCCGCAGATCGCCGAGCGCCTTCTATCACAGCCAGAGAAGGAAGGGGGCCAGCGCCAATGAGAAAGAAAAAGGCCATGACCTTCAACCTGTGCGATTACGACGCGCTTCATCTCGTCTTCGCCAACCGCAAAGGCGGCACGATCTACGCCATATCTTTTGATCGAGCTTTTGCAAGCAGGAGGCATCAACAGGCCGGGAAGGAAGACGAGCGGACGGCGCAAAGCCTGAGATTCACCCATCACAAGCGAGCGGCCAGCATCGAGGCGGCCAGCCTGGAGCTTGCCTTTCGCGCGAAGGATGCGCCGCGCCGGCCCGACGCCAAGACTCACGAGCAGACGTTCAAGCTCGACCGCCCGCTTGCGATCAGCATAGAAGGCGCGGACGGCGCTGACTTCGGCACGTTCCGATGGGAGCGACCCGGAGAGCAAGCGGCGTTCGACATCAACCACGAAGACGGCAGCGGGCACAGCCTGTTCTACTTTCAACCTGAGAAGGGATTCAAAGCGCCGCGCCGGGCAAAGGTAGAAAGCGAGGTGCGGCAGTGAACCGATTCACCACGCGCTACATGCCGGGCGGCAATGCGATGACACCATTCCAGCAGCAGGAGAGGGTGAAGCGGTTTGCCGCACTCCACAACCGCGCCACGAGGCCAAACCAGGATCGGTTTTATCGGCACGCCGAGCGGTTTGAAATCATTGACACGTTGCTGAAGATGAAGCTCGACTGGCTAATGGTCGATTGCATGAATGCCTGCCTGGAAGCCGACAGGAGCGATTTGCAATCGGCCATCTTCATCCTCACGCAAGGCGACCTGCCGCGCCTCGATTCAACCGGCGGCTTGCTGTTCGTCTCACTTTCAACCGAAGCGGCAGAAGCGCTCAAAGCCGACGCCAGGCGCTGCCACAGGGACCCGGAGCGGCAAGCGTTAGCGATCCTTGAAGCCTACCTGGGCCTCTACCTGCCGGATGGGTCTGAAATAGATGTGAGCCAGGAAGACATTTCGCGCGCGCTGTCGGAGATCGAGTGGCTGACTCGGGAAGAGGGCAAAGAATGACGCCGCGCCGTTTTCTCGCATACCGACGCCAGGGCCGCACGAGCAGACGCCGGCGGCGCAGAGGTTGACCACCAGCCGGGCTGCGAGCGATGGACCGACGTCGAAGCGGCCCGCCCCCAAAAATCGAAAGGCCCAAGGTGCTGCTAACACCCTGAGCCTTACACCGGCGGGAGGCACCCCGCCGCAACGGATGAACGTCAATGGCGACTATACCACAGAACCCGCCTTGCCCCAGGTGTGCGGGGCCGAGCATCAAAGGAGGCTTCTACCGCGGCGGGCAGCAATACCGCTGCAAGGGTCAATGCGGGCGCATATTCGGCGCGCGCACCAGGGGGCTCAACAACCCGAGCTGCCCCAGGTGCGGCGGGCGCAGCACGAAGTACAGCCACGACGACGCCGGCACCCGACGCTATAAGTGCCGAGGCGGCTGCGGGCGCTACTTCAACGCGAACACCAAGCCAGGCGAGCCGCGGCCAAACCCGCCCTGCCCGAAGTGCGGAGGGCCGAGCAGCCGGCAGGGACGCAAAGATGGGATTCAAAGATATAAGTGTAAAAGCTCCTCCTGCGGCGGCTTTTCACTGGTAAAGAAAAAACGACCGCCACGCAAGCCACACTGCGAGATGTGCGCGCAGTGGAGTAAAAGCCCTAGACCACGTAAAACCGTTTGGCAATCAAAGAAAGACCCGAAGCCCCCATGTCCGCGTTGCGGCGGGCAGGGCGTCAGAATGCAGCGGTACGGGTGCAAGCAGCGTTACCATTGCAGAGGCGAATGCGGTCGGAGCTACACACTGACTATGAAGGCGGTTCATCAATTCGAGGCAAGGCTGGCCGGCGACGAGCTGCTGCCGATGATCGAGCGGGCGGTGTCGCGCGTCGCCGACGAGCTGCGCGAAGAGGTCGCGCAGGAGATGGCCATCGCCGCACTCTCAGGCGAGCTTAGCCTGTCGGACATCAAGAGCGCCGTCCCGTTCTACCGGCGCAAGGTGAGCCGCCAGATGGCCGACCGCTTCAAATTCGTCTCGCTCGACGCGGTGATCCCCGGCCAGGATGGATTGACTTACGCCGACCGGCTGGCGGGATGATCACCGGGGCCGCGCTCGACCAGCGTCCACGTGGCCCACCGACCACACAGAGTAGAAGCATCGTTTATCATTGTGACTTGAGCGGCGTGGCCTTGGCGGGCTGCGCCGCTTTTTGTTTTTGAGGATTTAAGCAATCCTACAATCCCATGCCGTCCTCTTGTCCCCGGTTTTTGCTTGCTTTGTAAGGAGGTTTATATATAATCGGCCCATCACAATGTTTCACTAGTTTTCACAGAGTTTCTCTGTTTTTACGTTTTTTTCAGTAACAGGGGCACGTGAGGCGTATGGCCGGGAACAGAAAGACCTTCACCGAAGCCGCTCGCTATCTCGGCGTCTCGCTGCCTAAGCTGCGGGCGCTGGTCAAAGAAAGAAAAATCACCGTCGAAAAGGACCCGCTCGACGAGCGTAAGAAGCTGATCAAGACGGCTGAATTGCGCAAACTAAAAGAGGCCAGGCCATGAAAGTTATCGCCTTAGCTAATCAGAAAGGCGGCGTCGGCAAGACCACCATCACGCGCGAGCTGTCGGCCTGCCGCGCCATGCGGGGCTTCCAGGTTCTCGCCATCGGCTGCGACAGCCAGGGCTCGCTGGCGCGCTCCTGGTGCGAGACACAGCCCGAGTGGCCGACGCTCTCCAACGTGACGACCGAGGCATTCTTGAACTCGCCGGCGCAGATTGACATTGCCCAGTGCCTGGACTGCCGCGGGCAAGGGTTCTATTACCCCAATGGCATTGGCAATGGACCTGCGGCGAAGTGTAAGCACGGTAAGCTACAGCATCAATAGCGCGATGTAATGACCCCAAAAGCAACAGGATTGTTAGTCTTAAACACGAAAGCGGCGGACGTCGAATGAGACAAATGTTCTTCTTACCATTCTCAAAAGAACCGCCCGGCTCCTTTCTTAAGGAAGCCTATCGAAGCCTTGGGTATGAAAAAGGGGCATTACTCGAGGCCGTTTCATTTCCGTCTCCTGGAAGCCGCGAGATGGAAGAATGGTTACAAAAAGGAGATTGGCTTTCTCTCGCAAAGAAGGTTGGCGCTGAGAAGGTATTCTTCGTGAATGATGATCCTGTGATTGTGTTTTGCGAGGTCCGAGATTCGCAAGATGCCACAGGTTTAATAAAAGCTTTTCGCCAAGCGTGGTGCATGGCCAGGCCACAATGCTTATTCCTAGCTTTACCTGGCGAGCTCCGCGTCTATAGCCTTAACAGACCTCCAGCGAAAAGTGTCGGCGAATGGCAGAGCCTTAGTCCGCTTGCGGTCGCCAATAGCGTATTGGACGTTGCTGTAAAGCTGAATGCATTCCGACGTGAGCAGGTAGAGTCTGGCCGCCTGTTTGAAGAAAGGTATTTTGGAAATATTGAAGAGCGTGCTGATCGCCGTTTGATTCACGACTTAAAGGCCGTGCGTCAGGCTTTGTTGGACTCTCCGCTTAAGAAGCGCTACGCGCATGCCTTGATAGGACGGTCTATCTTCGTTCGCTATCTAGAGGACCGTGAGGTTCTGATACCAAAGTATTTCGAGCTAGTGGCCAAAGGCCACCCTGCATGGGAAGCGATTCTCTCTGAAGTGCCGGAAAAACCTGCCCTGACCATTGACTTAGAAAAACGCCGATATGACCGTGTGCTTCGTAACAAGGACTTCACTTATGCCCTCTTCAATAGGCTTGCAGAAGACTTCAATGGGGATATGTTCCCGCGAGATCTGGAGGAAGAGCAAGCAGTTGATCAACATCATCTCAATTTGCTTCGTGGGTTCCTGCTCGGTGAGAGCAACTCTGACCAACCAACACTCTTCTTCTGGGCATATGATTTTGAAATTATTCCTATTGAGCTAATCAGCAGTATTTACGAAGAGTTCTATCATGAGAATAACGAAGATGATAAAGGAACTCACTACACGCCGAGTGTTCTTGTTGAGTATGTCCTTTCAAGAGCATTAACATCGGATCGGCTGGCCACGAATCCTAAGGTCCTCGATCCTGCATGTGGCTCCGGGATCTTTTTAGTAGAAGCCTTCAGGCGAATGGTACGCTTTAGCGTTCAACGGCAAGAAGGGAGTTTGCCATCACCTGACGAGCTTAGGCAGATTCTCCGCAATCAAATTAGGGGAATAGAGATCAACACAGAGGCCACACACGTAGCTGCCTTCAGCCTATACTTAGCTCTTCTTCACTACCAGAAACCGCCTGACATTCTTGCCAGCAAGCGACTTCCTTATTTGATTCATGCAGAAGGTCAGCCAAAAGATGAGCATCATTACCATCTGCTTTTTAACTCAAATGCCTTCAGCCTTACACCGAGCGAACGAGTTGAACTACAAGGAAGGCTAGAGCAAAGCAGAGTCTTCACGGGGCGTGCAGAAGTGCAGCGTATGCTGACAGATGACCGTACCTTGGATATAGAACTACACAGCTTCGATATAATTGTTGGGAATCCCCCGTGGTCTGAGGCGGGCAGTGGCTCTGATATTAAGAAAGATAAAGAGCGAGATGATGGGAGATTACAAGCTATTCGATGGGCAAAAGCATATGAACGCACTGTCGGTGATAAAAGCTATTCACAGCTTTTTATATACAGAACATTATCTCTAGTAAAAGATCCTGGGGTGATTGGGTTACTCGTTCACTCAAGTGTCATATTCAATCAGAGGAGTACCAGTCAAGAGTTCCGCCAGGTTTGGCTTTCAGAGTCAACAATCAATGAAGTCGTGAATTTTGTTCATGTCCGAAGATTATTCTTTGATAAGTCCATAGCCCCTTTCATCTTTGTCCATTTTGGGTTAAAGAACAATGACAAAGAAGATTCACATCTTATTTATGTCAGTGCAAGGCGTACAAGGGCAGCTGAGCGACTTCGAACGGTCGTTTTAACTAATGCTGATCAACGCATAGTACGCAAGTCCGAGTTGAAGAACAGAGATTATCTATGGAAAACCTATTGGTGGGGAACGCATCGAGATTCGGCGTTGCTTGCTGTTCTTGATGCTGAGGTTAGATTGAAAGATTTGCTGAAAGAGGATGATGCCAGCCCTGGTTATGGCTTTCAGCGTGGCGGGCAAAATCCTAGTGATACCTTGAAGGAATTGAAGCCACTAAAAAGTGAGAAATTGCGGTGGTACGGGCCGCTAAGGAAAGAGTGGTTTGAAGATCCTCCGAAAGGGGTAAAAAGGCAGCCGGATGAAAGGCTATATCAAAACCAGAGATTAATTGTAGTAAGAGGAATAAAGGCATCGTATGGAGCGTGCGCACGTCTCGAATACGATGAATTCTCATTCAGACATACTATCTATTGTGTTCCCTTGCCGTCTCTTCCAACTTGGCAAGCTAAACTGATCTTAGGCATTTTCTGGTCCTCACTAGGACGGTACAGGCTTTTTATGACATCAGGCAGTTGGGGGGCGTGGTACGACCAGACTGTGCCTTCGGATATTCTTTTAATGCCCGTGAGGATCCCTGAAGAAGAAAATGCAGTTGTCAAAAGAATTGTTTCTGCTGTTGACTCGATTCGCTCCTTAACTACTGCGATTCCAGCAGAGTTTTTACAAGAACTGAACACTGCAATCTTCGACTTATTTGGGTTCACTGCGCCTGAACGGGACCTAGTTAATGATTTCTTAGATTATAAATTCGACCTTCTAATTAACGGGGCTGACTCAGCGGCGCAGCAAAGGACAAGGAGTAGGCTTCAAACGTCACAAGGTACTATTGCCAACCTACCAACTCACCAAGATTCCCATCAGGAGTTGGAAGGATACCTTTACGCATTTCTCCAAGTATGGAACCGTGAACTAGAGCCGAACGGTGAGTTTAGATGGCGGGTCATTCGCCCACGGGATACACCGATGGTAGCCGTTGTCTTTACGACTCAAGAGAAAGGATCATCGCTGCCAGAGATCCTTTCGAGTGAAAAAGAACAGTGGGAATTGCTTCTTGCGCGATGTGAAGAAATTCTATTACAGCCTGTGACTCAGCGCATCTACATTGATGCCATTGTTCGTGCAGTTACAGATACAGATATTTTCATTATAAAGCGAGACGAAAGATGGCTATGGACTCGCAGTGTTGCCCGCGAGGACGCAGAGGCTACGCTACTCCAAGCCATGCAGATGCAGGCCAGTACCTTGGAGAGATAGAATGAACCAGCCTCGGCTATCGCAGTTAGATATCTGGAGAAATCATGAGTCCCGCGTACTGAGAATCCTTTTCGAGGCGCTAAGAATCCTTCAGAAGAAGAAATTACCTCTTTCTGAAACACGTCTCAATAGAGATCTTTACTTCTGTCTTCTTGAGGCGAATCGGAAATTGTGGGAAGCAGGTGTAGGCGGATTCGATCATCCTCCCACACCAGAAGGGAAAAACCCACCTGATCCTGATGACGATTACGAGGCTCGGCGTGAGAAGATGATACCTGATTTTTACTGGTCCTTTATCGATTATCTAGTTACTGATCCCAAACGCAGTGGCCGCTTTTTTTTTATTGAGTGTAAGCGTCTCGGCAAACCAAAACGAACAGACTGGATCTTCAACGAGAATTATATTAACCATGGTGTGCTCCGCTTCGTCACCGAAGAACACGCCTACGCGCAAGGAGAAATATCATCTGCCATGGTGGGCTATGTGCAAAACATGGAGTTCGATGAAATTTTGCGTGAAGTAAACGAAACCGCCAAAGCCGTGTCGGTTCCTATCTTAGTCGGTCCGATAGGAGGCTGGCAGAAGAATGACATCAGCATACTTGAACACGAACTTGAGCGACCATTCCCCATTTCACCTTTGAAGCTCAATCACTTTTGGGTTGATCTAAGAGAGTGCGAATTAGCATGAGTCATCTCGCTCAACCTATCATCTGCGATCGGACAAAGGCAATTCTAATCTAATATTGATCAAAGTTACTTCGACAATCGAACTGCGGCTCGACGAGCTGCTCGCCTTGCGCGAACGTTCACGCTACTAGTTGGCAAAGCAGGCCGGCATCAGCCACGTCCACCTCTGGTGCCGGATCAAGGGCGAGATCAATGCTATTCAGTTCGACACCATTGCTAAGAGTTGCAATCTGATCCTCTGCCGCCTGCAACTCCACATCCTCGATTCTAAGGCACCGCCGGCGCGCGCCGCTCTGGCGCTCTGAGGCGATTCGCCCGGCGGGCGAGGCTTGGCATCCCCGGACGCTCTGAGGCCGAATAAACGCCACGGCGGGCCGTTCAGCTTGTCACTCGTCACTCATCACTCGTCGCTCTTTAATCAATTTCCGGAATGGGTAATTTTGGGCACTCCTCCTCCTGTTTTCCTCCTGTTATTCGCCGACCGAGGGTGTGATCCTTTGCGGTGTTCCCAATCGACGACACCGCCAGAAAGGGCGATGACGCCGGCAGGCGATTACTCGCAAATCGGCTGCGAGGTTGTGCGGGTTTATTGCGGGCAGTGGGCCGCCGGATCTTCCATCGCCCGATCTGGCGAGCGGCGCCGGCGTGGATCCTCTCGCCGTTTTCGGCGATGGGGGATCACCGCGCCGGGCGCCGCCTTCGTCATCAAGCGATTCGGCGGGCGCCGCCGGCAATCATCTAACCCGCCCGCTTAGTTTACCGTCCACGTCCCTTGTGAGTACTCCGCGACCCATTGCGTGGTGGAGATCGCCGTCAGCCGAATCGAGCCGCCCGTGGTGGCGTTCGTGATGTTGCCGGCGGAGGCAGAAACAGACCCCGCGACGCGGATCGTCGTCGAGGCGCCGGCGATCACCTTCAAAGTCTGCGCGGCGTCCACGTAGAAAATGTAGGTCAGCCCCGCCGCCGCCGTTGGCAGCGTGAAATCGACCTCGCCCGACGCGCCCGCGTTGGTGAAAAATCTGCCGGTGTCGCGGGCGACGACGGTGTAATTGGCGGTCTTCGCTACCACCTCGCGGTTGCCGCGGAAGACGCCGACCGTCGTGTTGGAGCCGGCATTGGCCAGAATCACCCCGGCGGATGGGCTGTCATATCCCCCGACCGTCGTCGTGTTGGGGTTGCTCGTGCTGTTGGTGAAGTAGACGCCGCCGTTGGACGTGAGGCTCAAGCCCTGCGGGCTGGTGGAGAAGAGCGCGATGCTCGACACGAGCACGGAGGCGGTGTTGTTGCCCGTGAGCGTCAAAGTCTGGTTGCCGGCGAGCCCCGTCGTCGAAAGGGTCGGGGCGAAAATCACCCCGTCGCGGCGGACCGAGAACTGCGACGCGCCGCCGACCTGCAAGTCCATCAACAGCGAGCCGGAGGCGCTGGCCGTGTTCGTGATGCTGGCTTTGATCGCCGTGAAAGTGATGCCGCTGCTATTCCAGGTTTGGGTGATGTTTGGAGACGGCGTGCTGGTGGTGATCGTGCCGATGGCGAACGTGTGCTGCCCCGTCCAGGTCGGCGTGATCGACTGAGAGAGCGCCGGCGCGGCGTCCGAACGCATGAAGGTGGAGGCCGAGCCGTTGACCGCCGAGAGGCCGATGGGCGCGGAGGGGTTCGCGCCCGAAACGCTGCCGCTCGCCGTGATGTCAACGCGCCCATTAACGGGATCGAGCGTGCAGGTGACGCCGGTCGAGCAGTTGAGCCGGGCCGTGCCCGCCGACCAGAGCTTCGCGCGCGTGCCGCCTTGCAGCACTTCGAGCTTCAGAGTGTTGTCCTGCGCGTGAGCGGTGATCGGGGCGAGCAGCAGCAGCGCGGTCGCAAAAAATCTGAGAAGGCTTTTCATATGGTCACTCCGGGGGCTAGTCGGGGCGAATCGGTCAGGCGATCCTGCGCGGCGCCTCTTCCATCTCTCGCTCAATCTCTTGTTTGAGCTTTGCGAGCAGCTCGTCAATGGCCGGGCTGCGCGTGGCGCGCGCCGAGGATATCGGGCGGCGCGGCGGCAGATCGCCGCGCGCAGTGAGTTCGATGATGTAGAGCTGAGACAGCCGGTTGACCGCCGAAGTCAGCTCTTTAATACGCGGCTCGAAGCGGAGCATGAACCACAGAATAACGACGCCCAGCGCGCCGTAGTTGATCAGCTCTTTGAAGTCCATGGCTAATTCCCCAGGTCGCCATAGGGGTTGGCGTTCGGGTCGGGCACGCCGCCTTGACCGGGGAGCTTGAGAAAGCCCGGACTGATGCCATTGCCGCGCACCTGTTGCAGCATCCGTTGCAGCATCAAGAACCCCGACAGGTCGCCGCCGGCGCTGCCGATGATCTGCCCCAAATTAGGCGTCGGCCCCGTGCCGGTCGAAGTCTGGTTGTAGGTCGTGCCAGGCGCGGCGAAGGCCGGCCCCGCGGCGAGCGCGAGCAGTTGGAGCTGGCGCTGGCGGGCCTGCTCCTGGAGCTGCGCCTCGCTCTGCTGCATGGCATTCGCCCGCTGCACCTCTAAGCCTTGCGTGTTGAGGTTGAGCTTGCCCGAATCGTTGAAGCCGCGCGCCACGGCGTTCGCCTGAAGCCGTTTCATCATGGCGTCGAAATTGTTATTGACGCTCAGGCCGGCGGTGTTTCTTTCCGCCTGCGTCGGCTCGCCGCCCTGCTTGATCCCTTTGCGCAGGAACTTTTCGAGGACGTTTTGCAGGCTCTGCTGGCCGTCGCTAAAGACCGGCGTAGAGGTGCCGGAACTCGTCGAGGTTGAAGTCGGCGCCTTGCGACCGAGCAGACCGCCGATCAGTGAAGAGCCAAGCCCTATCGCGGGCGCAGCCGCTGCCATAATTCACCATCCAGTTTGGGGGCTGGATTACAGGGACTAGGCGCCCGCCTCGCAGTAATGCATCCAGAATCTCACCGGGCAGACCGGCGGCAGGAGCAGCGCCACGAAATGAGGGTCGAGCGGCTCGCACTCGCCGGCCAGATACTTCATCAAGTCAACGACGAGCTGCTCGCCCGCGTCGCGCACGGCGTAAGGGTCGGCGCTGGCGCGCATCTTCTTATCGTTTTCCTTCAGCCGAGAAATCATCTCCTGCTCGCGCAGGAAATTTTCAACGTACCTCGTAAAAGCCTCGCGCTCCTCATCGTTCATCGTCGCGCCCCTCCTTCACGTCTCGAATGGTATCCCGCACCGCGCCTTTCAGGTCGAGCAGCAGCTCTCTGAGGTCGGCGCGGCCATCCCTCACTTCGTTCTTTGCCCTCACGCGGATCGAGGAGAACATCTTGACCAGGCTATCTTTGACGCGCTTCCGCTGGTCGTCGTTGAGCGCCTGATAATCCCGGCTGCCCTTCAGCTCGTTTTCGGCGAGAACGCGCGCCGCGAGCACTTCCAGGTTGAACCCGGCGGCCTCCTTGTCGGGCAGCTTCTTCCCTTCGCTCTTCTCGAAATCCGAGCGTGCCTCGGCGGTCGCGGCCCGCAGGACGGCGCGCTTCATCCGGTCGTCGAGCTTCTGGTAAGCCTGAGACTCAACCAGCATGTCCAGCCGTTCGCCGACGAGCTGCCCCGACCCGGCGGCGCGCTTGTCGAGCGCTTCCGCCGACTCGCCCGCCTTTGCCTTGGGCTGGTTGATCGAGACGCCCAGCCGGTTCATTTCGTCGAGCGCCGGGGTCGAGCGGTCGGTGTCGTAGTTGAAGACTTCGCCGGGCAGACTCTTACTCGGTATTTCGCGGCCCAGCACGTCGCGCTTTGCCGGCAGCGTTTGACGCAGGCCGGGGGTGCCTTTCTTGAATTCCTGTTCGGCGCCCTTCGCCTCGCGCTCTTTGTCGTCGGTGAGCGCCGCCGCCTCCCGAAGCGCTGAATCGCCCGGCAGCAACGTCCGCGCCTGCGACACGCTGAACCTGCCCAGGTTCTCGCCGGGCTTCTCGATGAGGTCCGCCGCGTCGGTGACGAGCTTCGCCGTCGGGTGTTCGGCGACCAGCGCCTTGGCGGCGGCGGAAACCACGTCTCTGGCCGTCGTCGGCTCGGCGCCGTCTTCTTCCTTGTGGCGATTCTTGTCGACCGCCTGGCGCACGGTCGCCCCCAGCGTCATCAGCGCGCCGACGGGGCCGAGGTGCAGCACCGGCAACCAGATATTTGTCCCTGGGATATGCACGGCGCTGCGCCAGTGGCCCTCCGCGTCGGAGACCGGCGTTGATAGCATGCCCTGCATCTGGCCCTGGCCCGAGAGGTAATAGCCGAACGCGAAGGCCGCGGCGCCCACGCCCATGCGGCCCATCGCCATCGAGAGCTGGCGGCGCGCTTCGGCACTCGGCCCGTTCGCCTTCCACTCCTTGACTGCGCCCCACACGTCAGCTGCGCCGCCTATGGGGGTGTATTTCAGATTCATCTCGACGACGTTGGCCGGCGTGTTCATGAACAGCGTCGCCTGGTCGAGCACTTGCCGCGCCCGCGGGCTGAAGACTTCCGCCGCGTCGCGCAGCTTCTTCACGAACGCATTCTGATTGCGATAAGTGACGTACTCGGCATCGGCCATCGCGTCGAGTGATATGCGGGCGGTTGCTGATGGGTCTTTGTCACCCCCGATCAATTCTCGCGTGCGCGCTCTCACCTCTGATGGCTTGATCGTGCCTTGCCGGGCTTCGCTTTCGGCCCAGAGTCTCGCGCGCTCCTCCATCGCCCGGCGGATCGCCAGGACGCGCTCCGGTTGAAGCGCCGCGCCGTAGACTCTGCGGCTGCCGTTGACCCACAGGCGAAACAGCGGGTTGCCGTCTGGAATCTCGCGCGACATCTCAGGGATGCCGGACGGATCGCCGTGGCGCAGGATGTTGGCGGCCTCTTTGACGCCCTTCGTGGCGCCCTCGTAGCCGGCGCGCGCCATCGCCCCGAAGTCCATAGCGGTGAGCGAGCGCCCGCGCTTGAAGCCGGCCATCAACACATCGGGGATCGTTGCGATGGCGCGGCTCAGCTCTTCGGCGGGCATCGCCGCGCCGTGGCCGATCACCACCTTGGCGAGCGTGCGCAGGTTCATCAGCTCGTTGGTGCGCCGCAGCGCGAGCAGCTTGTCGGAGAATGACGTCTTTTTCGGCCCGTCGGACTCTTCGAGGTAAGCTTCGCCGGCGGTATGCTTCGCCCCGCCGTTGCCACTCGACGGCTGCGATGGGCCTGCGGGCGGCTCGTCGCGCATGACTTCATCCCAGGCGTCTCGAATTGCCTTGCGGCCCTCTTCTGTGAGCTTCACCCCTTTTGCCATTGGCTCTCCCTCTGGCACCGGGGCGGTTTGAAAGAGCGTCCTTTGACCTTTGGCGGCGCGCGCGTCGCCGCCGCCGCCGAAGTCAACCGGCTCGCCGGGCAGCTCTTGCTGAATCCGGGGCTGGCGGGCGTCGGCCTGGCCGGTGAGCTGCTGCCATACGGTTTGCAGGTGCTCTTTCACTTCGGGGCCGAACTCTTCGGCCATGCGGCGCGACCAAGTTGAAAAATCTTTGACTGATTTATAAAGGTCGTAGCCGGTCACTATGGCCGCGTCGTAGAGGTCGCGGACCGGGTTCGAATTCAAGCGATTGCCGGAAAGGCTCTCCCTCATCCGCTCGCGCGACCGCGCCACGAATTCGGGCTCGCGCATCGCTGCATACATTCCTGTGTGTGTGTTGACTTCACCCTTTGCCTTATCCCATATCCATTGGTGCAGGACGTGGTTGAAAGCCTCGTCGGGGATGTCCGGCGCGACTCGGCCCGACTCCCGCAACTGACTGAATCGGCTGTTGATGCGCTCTGCGACCGCGCGGCTTAGCTTCACGTTGCCGGTAAAATCCTTGATCGCGCGGGCGAACTCGGCCTGTCGCGTCTTGAGGTTGGCAATGTGCCCTTTACCCGTCAGCCACCAGTTGATTTCAACCGCATCAATCGTGGGGCTGTCGCCGAACCCCAGCAGGTGTTTCAGGAAGCCGACCTTGCCGACGCCGATGCCGTTGAGCTTCGAGCCGGCGGCCTGGAGCCTGATGGTATTGCCTTTGGCTTCGTTCATCTGCGCGACGGCTGTAGCCAGGTTGCGCATGTTGAAGGTGCCGCGGCGCGCTTCGCCCAGCACGTTGTTCTTGGCGAGCCGATCATCGCCGAACGCCTCACGCACGCGGGCGGCCTCGGCCCACAGCTTTTCGTTGAACACGCCGCGCTCAAGGTCGGCGAGTGCCCGCTGCCCATGGGGCGAGAGCAGCCAGGCGCCGGCGGCCTCTTCCGGCCTGATCATCAAGTCGCCTTTCTTGTTGGCGGTCAGGTACTCGTTCGGCAGGTCGAGCTTGATCCCCGCGGCCTTCATCTTCGCGCGCAAGGTTTCGGCCTTGATCGCGGTGGCGCCCTGGCTCGCCACGGTCATGTAGTAAGCCTTCGCCACGTCGCGCAGCGTCAGGCTGCCTTTAACGACCTTCTGCCGCTGCTCGGTGATGAAGTCGGCCACGTCTTTGAGGTAGCCGGGGCGATCACCCGCGAGCGCCTCGGCGACCACGCTATCAGGGATGAGCCGCGCACTCTTGAGCCTGGCCAGGACCTGGCGCGGGCCGAAGCCTTTCAAGTCGTCGAAGATGTCTTCGAGGTGTGGCCTCACTTTCTCGCCCAGGCGGTTGACCATCTCTTTGGACCAGGCCGAGAAATCCTTAGCGCCTTTATAAACGTCGTAGGCCGTCACCAGCGCCGTGTCATAGAAGACGTGCAGCGGGTTGGCCGACAGCTTGTTGCCGGCCAGCGATTCGAGCAGCCGCCGGCGGGCATCGCGGACGAAGGCCGGGGCGTCCTCGTCAAGCTCGCGCTCGATGGCGCGCTTGATCTCCTCTTTCGGCAGCGCGTGCTTTTCGACGAACTCGGCGGCGGGCTTCGACAGCTCGCGCTCGCCGCCTTGGATCCTCTCGCCACTTCCGGCGATGGGTGATCGCGGCTCTTTGAGTGTAGGCGGGGCTACATTTTCAGCTTGCTCGCGAGCGGCTGGCGCTTCAGGTCCTTTTGCTTCGACTTTCTGATCAGCATGCGCGCCGTTGCCACGGCCAGCTTGTGATCGTTCTTGTTCGGTGAATAGTCCGGCTTGCTTTCCTTGGCCATTGGTCGCCTCCTCAACTGCGGCCTCGAAGAATGCGCCCTTTGTGGGTTCAATCTTCGAGAAGAATGATTGCTGTTTCGGATCGCCCGCCGCGTCGGCGACCCGCAGGTAATTATCCAGAATCTCGCCGATGACCTTCGCCGAGCGCTTGTTCTTATCAAAGACGGAAAGAATCTCTTTTTGCAGGCCCGTCAGCTCGTCGCCGAACAGCCCGCCCTGCCTGAGATACTCGTCAACAGACGTGCCCTGCTCGCGCAGCGCGGAAAGCTTCTTCATCGCCGCCGCGATGTCGCCGGCAATGTCCACCGGGTAGCGCACGCCGGCACCAATCGCCTTTTTGAGCGATGCGAAGCCGCCGGCGTTCTGGAGCATCGCGGTCGTGATGTTCTTCACATTGCTGTCGGTGGACTCGGCGAGCTTTTCAAGTGCCGCGACGCCTTCAGGAGTGTCCGCGTAAGCCTTTGCGAAGATCGCGTTGCGGATGCGGTTCGCGCCCTCTTGCGACACCTGGCCATCGGCGGTGACGTAACGCCCGCGCTCAGCCGGACCAACGACATGCTCAAGGAAACGGCCCACAAACCCGCGGTTGCCGGCGGTCAGTACCTCGCCAGAATCCGACGGGCGGAAATTACTCATCAGCCCTTCGTCGAGCTTCGCGGCGTCACTGCGCGCTTGCTCGACCGCCGACATGCTGGCCGTCGCCTGCTCGTTGGCTTCGCGGGCAAACTGCGCGCGGTCTACTGGCGTCAGGCGCTCGCGGACCAGCACCGGATTCTTGACCCGCTCGACGGCGGCGCGGTCGAGCCCCAGGCGGTCGGCCTGATCGGCGACGAAGCCGCGATAATTCGCGGCGTTCTCCGGGTGGCGCTCGTAGACGCGGCGCAGCGCCATCACGCGACCGTTGCCGCTCTCGACGACCGAATCAGGCCCGACAATCGGAGCGCCATCGCTGGCTTTCGGAGACTCGCCCAGGAACTCGGGGCGCAGGTTGCGGGCCATATTATTAACCTGCTCTTCGCTCGCCAGGCGCGAGCGGTCGCGCGGCTGCACTTCCTGGGGATAGCGCGGGTTGGGATTGCCCGCCGCGTCGTGCGAAGCGATCAGCGAGTCAGCCTCGACGACCTTATAGCGGGTTTTGATTTGTGTGCCGCGCTCAGTGGTCGCCGTCGCTTCGTTGCCGGTTGAGAGCGCCGGGCGCTGGCCAGCCTCGCCACCTCGAGCGATGCCGGCAGCCGCGCCGCCCTCGATCTTTCCTTGCACCCCGCGCTTGACCTGGTCAAACACGGCGGCGCGGGCCTCTTCCGCTGTGGCGAAGCGATTATCGGGCGGCGTGTAGAGTTCATATCTGCCGGTCTGGTCGTTGTGCAGCTTGACCTTGGTTACTTCGTACTGGCCATCGTCGGCGCGTTTCGTGGTGACGGTTACGCGGCGCGGCTCGCCTTTGACACTTACCGCGATTTCATGTGGCACGTCGGCGAGCACTTCTGGCTCGATCACTGAAGGTTGCACCTGCTGTTTTTTCTGGCCACCCGCCATCTCATCGAGCGCGCGCTCGAAGTGCGTGCGATCGCCAATCGCCATTTCCGGCGATGATGACGTCGGGGCCGCCGGGCGCTCCGTCGGGCGCATCGCCCTTTCAGGCGATGCCGTGGACGCTGGTCCGAGGTCCATCTCTTGGAGCGCCGATTCGAACGCCGTGCGCTGTGGGACGCTAGTCCCATTCGCGCCGCCCTGCTCTTTGAGCAGCCCCCGCTTGACTGCGGTAGCTTCAGGCGAAAACTCCCGCGCGTGATCGGCCAGCACATCATTGACGCCCTTGGCGGCATCCTTCGGGCCGAGACCGCTCTTTGCGGCGACTTCGCGCAGCGGGGTTGATTCAACTTGTTCGACGAGTGCGGGCGTCGCCTTTTCCATCGCCTGTTCGCCGACGCTGAGCGTGCTTTGCTGTTTCAGAGTCGCCTGTGCTTTTGCGATGGCTTGACGCTGGTCGACCTGGCCGGCTGAATTGACGACGCGGGCCGCGCCGTCCGGCCCGATGGCGACGACCGCCTCACCGGGGCGCAGCGGCGCATCCGGTTGCTTGCCCAACGAGGTAACATCAGCACCGCGCCCGACTTTGAAAAACCTTTCGGCTCTGCTCAGCTCTTCGTTCGACAATGAAGTGGTGCCAGAGATGCCCGGCGTCATCCCCATCGGCTCATCAGCGGGCGGCGCGGCTGCCGGAGCGGTCGCTTCCGACTGCGGCGACGGCGCGCCCTGATAGGCACTATCGCGCTGTCGAATAGCAGCGGCTTCCGCTTCTGACATTTTCGCGCCTTCAGCGGACAGCCCCGAAACCGGCTTGAGTTCAACCGCATCGTGATTTTCGCCTACGACCTCATAGACCTGGCCATCGGGCGTGCGGACGCGCTTGCCGCCGAAGACGCCGAGGCCGCCGCCGAGCAGCGCTTGAGAAATCACCTGCTCACGTGTGCCGCCTTCGGCGGCGGTGGTCCCGCCGAACAGCGTCGCGCCGAGCAGCACGCGCTTAGGCACCGAGAGCACGGAGCCGGCGTGCATCGCCGCCCCGAGCGCGGCATTCTGCGCGGCGGCGAAGCCCACAGAGTCGGGCGTCGCCCGCGGGTCAGCCGCCGCGGCGCCCGCCCCCTCAACCGCCATCGCCGGGATGCCGCCGGCGGCGAGCAAGGGAAGATCAACCGCCAGGTGGCCGGCGCCCCTTTCAAACTCGGGCAAGACGCCCTCGCCGCCGCGCTGCGCAGAGTAGGCCGCATATTCATGGCCCGATTCAATCGCCGGCTTGAACTCTGGCGAAGGCGTGACGCCGAGCATCTTTTCCCAGCCGTAAATGACATCACCGAGGCCAGCGACCCCGGATTGAACACCGGAAGCGACGTTGGCCGCATGGCCTTTCAAATACCACGGCAAATCTTCGGGACGGTCGGCGGGTCTACCCCCCTGTGAAGGTGCCTGCGGGCTCTGCGCGCCACCGCTCCGTATTCGCGCCAGGTCGTTTTTCACCTGCGACAGGTGGCGGATTTTTTCATCCACAAGGGCCAGTGACGGGCCGGCCTGTTCTGCCGGTTGGGTGAGCAGATCGCCGCGCATCTTCGCCAGCTCGCCCAACCGCTGGTCGAGCGCCGCTTCGTCTTTGATGTTCTCACCGGGAATCAGCGCTTCCGGCTCCTCGACGTAGACGCCGCGGCCCAGCTCGTCAGTGCCGCGCTGGACCAGCCGCATGCCGAGGCGGGGGCCGGCTAGAACATTCGCGCCCCGATGAGGCGCCGGCTCATCCTGCGGGCGTGGGCCGGTCGGCGCGGGCGCAAGATGCACGGTCGGCTTGCCGCTGAATGGATCAAACGGCGCAGGGCTGTAGACTGCCGATGGCTCGCCCGCCGCCGTCGGTCTCATCGGCTGTTGTGACGATGTGGGCCCAGCGCTCGCCGTCTCCTCATTCGTCGAGGGCTTGACGCGCTGCATGATCGTGTAGCCCTGATTGTATAAGTCGGTGGCCGCATTTTCTTCACCCGTCACGTGGCGAGTGATGCCGCGCCGGGGCGTCGTTATGTCCGAATCTTGATAGCCATGCTGCTTCGCATAGTCGGCCAGCTCGTCGGCATAGATCACTTTCGGCCCGGCCTTTGACGTCGCGGGCATCAGGTCATCAGTCGTGAGCGAAGGCGTCGGCGCCGGCACGCTCTGAGATTTTGGCAGGTTCGGATAAGCTTTCTTGCCCGGCTTGGAATCAAGGAACTGCCGCGCCCGGTCGGGATGCACTCCCGCAGTCTGCGCCACTTCATTAACGGCAGCCGTGTACATCGGGTGCTCGACCTCAACGGTTGCCGGCGCGCTAATCCCCATCTTCGAGAGCGCGCTTTCAAAGCTTGATTGCGGCGCGTTGCCAGGGGTCGGACTCACGGCAGGGCGTTCTTTCACCCAGCCGCTTGAAGCCGCGCCGGGCGACTGAAGGCCCATGCCAGAAAGCGCCGCCTCGAAGTTGGTCTGCGCCGGCGCGGCCTGGCCCGGCGACGGTTGCGGGCGGGTGCCGGGCCGGTCAGCGTCGAGATGGATATGCGGCCCGCTGATGGTGATGCCGTTAGAAGTTACAAACGGCTTCGTGACCCATGAATAGTCGCGCACGTTGAGGCCGAGCTGCGGCGCGCGCGACGTGACGAAGCGCCGCTCGTCGCTGGAGAGGTCGCGGGCGCGCACGTCGGCGGCGCCGCCGGGGTGCAGCTTGCGGTGTTCTTCGTTGTCGCTGGCGGTGACGAACAGATCGCGACCGAACCGCGATTTGAATTCGCCGTTGAGCTGTCCGAAGAGGCCCTGGAAATCGCCGCCCTGTTGCTGCGGATCGCTGCTCATTACTGCCCCTGGTAGCCCGGCTGCGCCGGCGCAAACTTGAAGCGCGAAGCGCCGCCCGCGCCGCCGAGCTTGCGCTTGATGTAGGCCCGCGCGTCGGCGTCACTGCGCACAATGCCGGACGCCATCAGGTCCCGCGCGAGTTCGGTTTCGAGCGTGGCGCGTTGCTGGTCGGTCAACCCCTGCATGCGGGCGTACTGGTCCACCTGAGCCGTCGCCTTTTTCGGATCGATACGCGGCGCCGCCGGGGCCGTGGCGCCCTTCGGCTGTCCGGCACCGGCAGCACCGGCGCCCGCCTGGCCGCCGCCCTGCTCCAGGAACTCGCCCTGCTTCTGCTGGAATTCGATGTCCTTTTTCGGGTCTGTGATGTAGACCTCAGAAACGCCGTAGCGGTCGCGCGCCCGCTTTGATGAGCTGAGGGCGCGGCGTGCCTCGTCTACGCCCACCTGGTTATCATTGGCATAAGCCTGAGCCGCGCGCTCGAATTCATCGCTGGTCTTGCCGTTCGGATAGGTCTGTTTCCACCATTGCAGCGCGCGAAGATTCGCGGCGTTCTTATCCCTGTCACTGTAGGCGTGCGTCGGCGGGGTGCCGGCGTTCGGCCTGATCTCTTCCTTGGTGCCGTCGGGTCCGGATCGGAAGATGTGCACCGCGCCATCGGGCGTGATGGTGTGAAAGTTAAACTGGCCGTGAGTCGCCGCGTTGTTGGCGAAGTTTAGGAAGCCGGCGACGTTTTCAGGACGCAGTTTTACAGTCCTGCCCTTCGCCGCCGGCTGGTTAGGAAAGAAGGCGTCAAGCGGGAACTCTTGAGCGTTGCGGTCGGCGACCTCCGCATCAATCTCTTTCTCTCTGCGGTGCTTGTCCAGCTCGCGCTGTGCGTTGCGATCAGCGACATACTGCGGGTCAGGACGGCTGTAATAATTCTCGCCGATCTTTTCAGCCCTCGGCATGAGGAACTGTGAAAAGAAGGTGCCGGGATGCACCTGCACGCCGCCGGCGGCAAGCACTCGGTCTATGTCGTCGCGGTTCTGGTTGGCCTGCGCCTGCTGGTCGAGCCGCGCGTCGCGGTCATGCAGCCATTTGTCGTTGGCCGTCTCGCGCTGGAAATTCTGCTGACGGAGCTGGGCGTCCTGCTGCGCCAGCTTGGTGTTTTCAATCAGCGAAAAGAGTTGGTGCGACTTCAGTAGCGCGCCCAGCGCGCCGCCGCCGGGGTAGGCGGGGTTGTTGTCGTCAAACATAAATTGCTCCAGGTGCGAAGCGGGTTGAAGCGCTTGCGGGCGGGGGTTGGTAAGAAAAGGCGATTTTTACGAGCGGGAGGGCCGCTCGCCTGGGTGAATTGATTGTATTCAAGAATCCCCCGAAGGGATAGAGTTTTATTTTACTCTTTCAAATTTGCAGGCTTCACCGCATACTCTCACCCATTCGGGTTGAACTACCGACCTGAGAAAAGGCGACAAGAAAGGGCCGCACTCGCTCCAGGGCGCGGCCCGTTTCTTTTTTACAGGCACCGCCGGCGCGCGCCGCTCTGGCGCTCTGAGGCGATCTGCCCGCCGGGCGAGCCGTAGAACGTCCGAACGCTCTGAGGTCAAATAAACGCCACGGCGGGCCGTTTAGCTTGTCACTCGTCACTCGTCCGCAGAGCCGCACAGAGCCAGGAGTCCGCGCAGCTCGTCCACCAATACCCACGTGAACGGGTAAAGCTTCGGCAAGTACTTCTCGATGATCGGCCAGCGATCAGCCGCCCCCTCCGGCCTCGATTCCTCCCAATCCATCACCACCGAAAGGAAGACCAGCTTGAAGCGGCCATAGTCGGGCGACGCGCTGTTGAACGGCGGGGCCAGGCCGTCCAGTTCCTTGGCGCGCGCCACCAGCGACTTTTCATCCGACTTCCCGGAGGCCACCAGCTCAACAAATTCACAGAGCGCCGCGGCGATCTCGCGCGCCCCCGGCCCATCGCTGAGCCTGCGCGTCAGCGCGAGCTGGTAACGGAGCTGCTCGTCGTAATCGTCAGTTTTTTTCATCTCAAGTACTCCGCGGCTTCGGGCTCGCGCGCGATGACGTCCTCGATCACCTGCTCGCGAGGCTTTTTATACTTCTGCGCCAGGTCGTCAACCATCCGCATCCACATCTCGCGGCGCTTCTCGGTGGCGGTCAATTCAATGGGCTGCGTCGCCTTGCCTTCGAGCCGATCCCAGATCAGCGTTGCGGCGCGCACGTCGCCCAGGGCTGCTTTGACGCACAGCCTCTCGGCAATGGCCTCCGCGTAGGTGGCCGCCGCCCCCGGCATTTGCTCGTCAACCTTGCGCCTGAGCGTCGCCGTCATGCTGACGCGGGGCCGCCCGTTCGGATTGCCTGATTGACCGGGCTGGAATTGCGTCGCAGGATTGCCCGACTGGCCGGGCTGGAATTGGCCGCCGCGCCTCCTGTTTTCCTCCTGTTTTTCGCCCCCGGAGAATTGATTTATCAGGGCGTCCAGGTAGACTTCTCTGCCGGCGCCGCTCGCCGATTCTGGCGATGAGTGATCGCGTGGCGCTGTGCGCAGGCCATCGCTCTTGGCTTTCGACGACACCGCTTTTTTCGGCGATGCGTCCGATGGCGCGGCCTTACGCCTGGAAGTATTACGCTTCTTAGGATCAGCGTTCGCGGAAGGTTTTTTTGTGGCCACTGAAAATCCGAAGTGGAGGACTCACTCGGCCGCTGGGAACGGCTTGCGACAGATGATAGCATTACGGGCGCCCAAAGAACACGGTCAGCACGCATCAAGGTCGCCTTTGCTTTGCCTGGCGCAAGCTGCCAAGCAATAAAATGATACGCCGTCGCTACATGGAGAGTTACTATGATTGGTGCGATCATCGAAAGTCTGGAGAAGTCGTTTGGTCAGTCCAAACCAGGGCGACTTTTGTACGTCTTTTTCTTGCTGGTGCTAACTGGCATCGGCCTTTACATCTACAACAGAGCTACCGGATACACTTATTACATCGAAATTGACAAACGAATTTCCGCGCTGGAGAGACTCCAAGCGCTTGAAGAAAAGCAGGTCCCGAATTCGCCGTCTTTAGGGCCTATATACAATGCCATCATCACAGAGTTAAACCCGCCTATCCGGGAGGCAACCCGGCCAAAGAAGAGCCTCCTAGCCTTCGAGTCTGAGGAGCTGATTAAATTCTTTGGCGCGACTTTCACCTTCATTTTACTTTTCTTCGTCTTTTTGTTTGAGACGCTTCGAGGGAAGCGCGGTACAGATAATCCAATCGGAGGAGCGATCTTCATGACATTCCTTTTTGGCATACCCGCGGTGCTAATTCCTACCTGGGGGTCACCCTGGGTCAACGCTGGCATTTATACGGTAGCTCAGCTGGTTTTTTTCAGGCTTATGTACGTTACTGAACGAAGTTAGGAGTAGGATTCCACAGAAAGAGTTGAGGCGCTCATTTTCGCAAATAAATACCTGCATGACCTACACCCAAAAACACGGGAGCTCGTAGTCGAGCGGCTGTGCGCCGGGCAAGATCAGGGCAAAGGAAGATGGGCCGTTCTTCAGTTTGTTCGATTCGGCCCGTTTGATCCGCCGGCAACATCGCTAGTCTCGGCGATGGGTGATCGCCACCGGCCCGCGTTTCGGCAGACTCTTTTTAATGACTTCCCAAGAAAGATCGAAGAACCAACAAAGCGACTCGCTCAGAGCCGCTTCGACGTCGCCGCGCGTTGCGCCCCGCTCCACCATCTCAACGGCGGCATCCCTGAGAGCCAGCACAAGGGCCAGGCTCGCGTCGTCTACGCCGGGGCCGAACAGGGAGTGCCGCTTGATGCGCCGGCGCAGCTCGTCTTCGTCAACCGCGGCCACCCATCACCCCCACACAGCATCATCCGGGGCCGGCTCGCAGTTCCCGCAATGCCAGTAGAAACCGCCATCGCGGTAGCGCCAGCGCCGCGGCTCAATACAACCACAGGGCAGCGGGTTGGACAAGAACTCTCGGAGGGATGAGCACTCGAAGCAGAAACCCGAAAAGATCGCGCCGACCTTCCCGCAGTCGCCGCAGGCGACCAGGCACAGGCCGGGCGAGCGGCGCAGCATCGCCAGTATCTCTTCGCGCGCGGCGGCCAGTTGCGAGCGGTGATCAGCAGTGACGACACCCGGCGGGGCTTTCACCCTGAAGCCGTCCGCGCTCAATTCGAAGGCAGCGCCCGACAGGATCAGCGACGAAACCAGCTCGCTCGTGCTCATATGTCGAAGACCTCCAGACCCGAAGGCTCATCGGCAAACCGCCCGGCGCGGCTGCCTGAAGGCATGGACGGTAATGTATTTCTATTTCGTGATAGATATACATCTTCCCTAACTTCAATAGGGCCGCGCCCGCCGGCCCCTATATCCATGCTTTCATGGACTAAGGGCTCACCGATTTGGCCGGCGGCGGTTTCCGCCCCCATCTCCGTCTGGTCGAACGGTAAGTCCATGCTTTCATGGACTAAGGATTTCGAACTGCCGGCCCCGCCCTCCTGCTCGATTTCAGCCGCCGCCGCGAGCCCGCGACAGAGTGCCTCGCTAGCCATTCTATTCAGCTTGCCGATCAGCGGCGCCGTAATCTCATCAACGGCTTCGCCCATCACCTCCGGGCCGCTGCACTTATTCACTTCCCGCTGGATCACGCGCTCAAGCTCGCTCTCATACACGTCAAAAAACGCTTTCTCTACCTCATCGAAAGGGGTCCTGCTGGAAAGTGATGCCGCCCTGCCTGGTTTCACTTTTACTTCGGCGCGCGGCGCGGCCCTAGGTATCATCTCGGCCACCTGCTGCGCCGCCCACTCGTCAGCCTGCCAGCGTCGCTCGAATTCCCCTCCGACGCTATCGGCCAGGTTGATTGCGATCAGAGCAAAGCGCAGGATTTGAAGGCGATAACGCGAGCCGTAGCCCTGCCCGGTGTCAGGGTTCATCTTGCCCGGAATGTAGCTGACCATCTCGCAGCCCAAAGCCTCCTGCTCCGCCCTCAGCCTGGCGGTGTCCGCCCCTACAAGAGCAGTCTTAGAGCGATCCTTGACCGTCTTGCTGCGCCTGTACTTTTGATAAAGCTGTGAATGCGTGGCCATGAAGTAGACGAAAGGATTCGGCAGCTTTTTGGCGTAGGCAATCAGCGCGTTGATGATCCGGTGATGATTGCCCTCGAAGCCGAGCGCGGCCATAATCACCAGAATCATATCTACGACGCGGGCCGCCTCTCTGCCGGTCAGCCTCAACAGCCGCTCTTTATTCTTGTCTTCGCTGATCGGCGGGTCGGTGTCGTCATGCCTCATGCCATCCACCGCGCGTTCGATGGCGCGCCGCGTTTCTTCCTTCGCGCGGCTGATCGTTTCATCCTGCGCAACTTCCGGCTGATATAAAGGTGTATCCTCGATGAGCGCCGACAGCGCATCACGGTTGCCGCCAGCATTTTCCCAGTCGCTGAGGTCGCCGTGTTCATTCAGACCGGGGAGGCGGAGCACGCGCACCGTCTCGGCGACGCCGTAACAATCGGCAGCCACCTTTGCCGCGAGCCGCTCACCCGCCTGGTCATTGTCGGGAATGATAACGAGATTCAATTGCGCGAAGCGCCCGGCAAATTCAACGCGCCAATCAGAAGCGCCGCCGGCGGTGGTAGCAACAAACTCAAGCCTTGTGCCCGTGTCGGCGTCCTTTTCGCCTTCAACGTACAGGATCACCGAGCCCGGCCCTGCTTCGATCAGTCGCGCCTCTTTGTAAAGCGCCGTCCTTTTGACTTCACCGAACCACCGGGCATCAGCATGAGGTCTTTTGCCGGGATCATCAAAAACGTTTTTGCTCCCGTCTTTGGCCGCGCGCCAGTCGCCGTCATTCCAACGCTCGAACCATGCCGCATACAGCCCATACCGCCAGCCGCCTTGCCCGTCGGGGGCGCGCCAGGTGAATTGTTTATTGCGATAGCGAACGTGCTGATAGAGGAGCCCGCCCGAGCGGTCGTGATAGTCGTAGGTGGCGACAATTTCCCAGCCGGTTCTCTGCGGCTTCGGCGGTGGGGCATCGGTAAAGAGGTCCGCCTTAGATATGCCGAGAGCTTCACAGATCGAGTCAATAGAGCATCCGGCATGGCAGTTGAGCAGCGCGCGGCCATCACCACCGCGCGTCACGCTCAGACTGAATCGTTTATCATCATGAGCGGGGCATAAGCCGACCCAGCTGCGTCCGCTGCGCTTCTTCTGCCGCAGCTTCGATAAAATGAAATCAACCGGATTACCGCCGTCGCTCGCCATTAAGCAGCTTGTCCCTTACCAGGTCCTACGACGGCAACCCGCGCGTCAACAGCAATGAAGATGGCCGGAGAATGATCAGGGGAAATTGCTACGCCACGGATGGGCGGGTGTGATATGTTACCCATTGTCAAACCTCAACGCCTGGGGGCCGAGTGGCAATTGACAACCTGGGGCGACGCGCCACGTCGCCCTTCCCTATTTTTTGGGGCCATTCTTCTCCAGCCGCTTCAAGAAAGCCGTCAGATGCTCAGGCAAGAAGCGCCGGCGAGTGCCCACCTGCGAATAGCTCAAATCCCCGGCAGCCATCGAGCGGTAAAGCGTTGCCCGGCTCAACCCGGTCGCCGCCACCGCATCATCGACGGAGTAGCAGACTTTGAGAGGCAAGCCCGCCGGCTGGTCCATCACTTCGGTTGAATCACTGCTCATCGATGATGCTCCTTAAAAAAGAAATCGCCGCCGGATGTCCCGACTCAGCGAGAGACATCCGGCGACGGTAGATTAAGACAGCCCTGAATTGGTGTATATGAAATTAAATCTGAGGTGTAGAACGGCAGTCAGACGGCCTGCATGCTGCTACTAAAAACGAAGCAAATGCCGGCAGTCGAATAACAGATTGAGTGTCGTTGAAGGCTTGTCAATCAGACGGCAGCTATTTCTCTAACTGAGTGCCATCCGGGGGATCGCTTTCGACGGCACTTCTAAGGGCCTCACCTTCCTGGCGAATCCTCATGTATCTTCTGTAGCTCAATCCACCTAAGAACCCGCAAACGCGGGCCGTATGCGCCGCGGCAAGGTGGGCAGGCTTTCGGGAGTATTCGTCTGGATGGCCAGCCAATTGATCGAGCAAGTCATCTGGCATATCGGCATATTTTTCGAGAATTCTTTTCTTCCAATCGGCAGGCTCGATATTTAGCTTCCTGAGTCTGCTGGCTTCATTCTGCCACGCCTTATAAACGATTTCGGCATATTGCCACTGGGCGCGGAGTGTCGGATAGAGGTGGGCAAACTGAATTTTCTTTTGCGCATCATCACCAGAAAGGGGAGAGCGCGCGGCCCAATCCTTCATGCGTTGTGCGACCCTCTTCTTGAATACCTTGGCCATCGCAGACGACCAAACCTTGATCGCGTTATTATCCACGAAAGGAAACATCTGCCCCTCGAACCAGAGCAGATCAAACGATTCGGTGATTTCTTGTTTGATGTGGTCCTGAAGATAGCGGAGCGCCGCACCGAACTCCCCGCAATCAGAATGGTCGGCGTAATGAATGTTCGAAACGATAAAGACCGGATCGTCGTCTACATACACAGCCAGCCCCAACCGTCCCGTGATCCCGTGGTTGTCGCCTGAGATTTCCTCTATGAATTCTTTCTCCGACTCATCAATAGGGACAAAGAAGGTGTCACAACGAATCGTGAATGTTTGAGAAGCTACAACCTCGCCTTCGACCTTCTGGCCATCCCCATTTGACTGATCCGACATATCGCCCTCCCGCCGAGCGCCCGAATGTTCCGGCCCGCCAACGCAGATCGGGATTTCCGCGCTGTCCGCTGGTTCATGAGGCCAGCGTTAGGCGAGCCGAACCCGTATCAGTTAATCAAAGGCTTCTTGCCCCCATCAACCGACTTGTTGAACTCATCCAGCAGCGCCGCGACGCGCCGGGCCGTCTCGACGTTGGCATTCACATACCTGAAAGTAGTATTCGCCTGTGTGTGGCCGAGCGCCCGGCCCACCTCAGAAAGCGGCATGTGTGCCCCGACGAGCCTCGTCGCGTGTGTGTGCCTGAGATCGTGAAAGCGGACATCCGGGAGCCCGGCGTCAGTGCGCGCCGCGACGAAGGCCCGCTTGAAGTCTGAGGTGATGCCGAACAGCGGCACCTCGACGCCCGCAGGCAGACGCCCGACGATGGCCAGCAGCTCGCCGGCCAGCCGCTCCGTCATTGCGACGGTCCGCTCGCGCATCGTTTTGGTGTTGAAGGCGCGGACAGTGATCAAGCGATTCTCGAAGTCGAGATCAGCCGGCAGGAGCTTCAACATCTCGCCGCGGCGCATGCCGGTGTCGAGCGCGCAGATGATGATGGCGCGCAGGTGCGAGCGCTTGCCGGTGCAGGCCGCCAGCAGCTTTTCTTCTTCGTCGCGAGTGAGAATCCGCTCGCGCTTCTTCTCGTCGCTCGACATGATCAGCGCGTCGCCGACGTCGAACGGGCTGCGCTTGATCCAGCCATTACGCAGGGCGATCCGCAGCACGCGGCGCATCAGCTCAAGCTCGCGGTTGACCGATGTAATAGAGCGCCGCGTCTTGCGCGTCGTCTTGGTCTTCAGCCGCGCGGCCTTGAACCGCTTCAAGTCCTCATGCGTGATGCTCCGTAATTTGCGCCTGCCGAAGTGCTCTCTCAGGACGCCCAGAGAAGTCTTCAGGCTCCGATGTGAGCGCAAGCCCGCCACCTTGCGACCCTCCACATATTCAGGCTCGATCAGATAATTCTTTTCGTAGTAAGCGGCCAGGTCGTTGAAGGTCATCTGCGCGGCGTCGAGCAGCTCCGCGCCGTGATCGTCGAGGTCGCGCAGCAGCCCCTTGATGATCTCTTTCGCGTCGGAGCGATTCCGTGCCCGGCGCTCGATCTCGCGGCGCTGGCCGCTGTCGTCGACAAACGTCACGCGGGCGAAGACGCCACCGCGCCGCTCGTGAACTTTCTGCGATGTAATCTTGATCGCCTTGCGAGTCGAGAGACCCTGAAGGATTTCTTTCAGGTAGGCGCCGGCCTGTTTTTGAGTCCCGGCTTGGCGTTCAATCTTCTGCCGCTTGCCCTGCCCGTCAATGAAAGCTACGCGCGCAAAAAAGACGGTCTTGCGCTCACGAATAGAGCCTGATCGAGTCTTCCCCATCATCGCCTCCCGAAGCGATTCCCGAATTGTGCTCCCACATATGCCCCACATTGGAGCGAGACACTATGAGACAGCGGGAGAAACTATATCCCAAAAACAAGCAAGAATCTAAGGGAATTTGTAGGTTTTGAGATATGAAGAAATGAGCGGATACAAAGCCTTTTAGACTACGAACCAAAAGGTCGCACGTTCGAGTCGTGCCGGGCGCACTTTAGAATCAAGCAATTGGAGCCGCCGCAAGGCGGCTTTAGTTGTTTGGTCACACATATGGTCACACATTGACAAACCATAGTTGAATATTTTCCCGACCTTTTGACTCTACCATCATTGGATTTCGAATCCTCTGATGAGAGAGAAAAAACCTGTGGCTATTCTAACTGTGGTGCCGCGCGGCTTCTCCTTAGAGCCTCGCAGATACTTTCAAGCACTAACTGTGGTGTGGTATTGGAGCAGATGGTTTCTACTCTCAGTGAAATTTCCCTAGGTATGGCCTGATTATCCAGAACTGCTCTGGCGGAATGCAACAGTTCATCTGTATTTGTAACGCCACATATTCCAATTCTGCTCAGAATGCGATAATTCTCTTCTTCGTGTCCGGGCATTGGCTCTACTAGTATCAAGGGCTTTCGGAGTTGGATCACTTCTGCCGTAGATAGCCCACCAGGTTTAGTAATAACCAAGTCGGCTGCAACAAGATATAGAAGGGGATCAACAAATCCAAGGACTTCCAAGTCTTGGTGATCCACAAGATGTCGCAAATAGGAGCGTATTTGCATTTGCCGTTCTGCACTTCCAGTAATTACTACCAGCCTTGTATTAAGTTTTATAAGCTCCTCGATTATCTTCTCCAACCCCCATCCTGAACCACCTCCCATAGCTACAATTAGACGTGCACCAAACGGCAGTCTTAAATGTGCACGGGCCAACTCTCTATCCAAAGGCGCATAGTAGTCTTTACGAAGCAACATTCCAACTACAAGTATATTACTTTTCGGGACGCCGATTTGCTCAATATCGATTTGTTGATCCTGTGTTGGTACTAGGTAGCAGTCTACACTAGGGAACAGCCAAAAAGGTTGAATATGCCAGTCGGAAATGGCTACCCACAGCGAAGTTTCGAGCCTCCCGATCCTCTTGAGATAATCTACAATAGCCGTGGCAACGGGATGTGTGGAGATCACAAGTGCTGGCGCGCTAGTCACCAGTAAGTGATGTGTCTGAGGAAATAGTCTTGGTAATATCCATTGGCGACCCCAATCGATTCCGGGTACGTTGCACCAGTTCTGGTAGAGCCATCGCCATAGCCAAGGCATTTTGCGCAAAAGCCAGAAGTAGATCGCATTAGCTCCAGAGAAACGTCGGTGGCTATCTAATGCTAAGACATCTACCATGATAGGGGGGATGCCTACGGCTCGCAGAAGCTCGCAGTAGTTTTCAGCCAGCACTTGGTGTCCTTTGGACCCAGAGCAAGCATATAGGATTACAATGAGCGGGCGTGTCGATCCTGTCACTTATTTTCTCGTGGCGTCCCACTTATTTGACCAGATCATAGACCAGAGCCGCGGCACTCTGACTATGTTAAAGTAGATCAGAATGATTGGAATCACATGTAAACAGATGATTGCGTAGAGGAAAATTCGTGCTATTGAGAACACGTTTGTGATGCCCTCAATCTGAGACTCCGAAAATTGGGCAGAAGGGGCAGATGCTGTCGTAGCCGCTTTAGGTATGATAAGAGCAAGTGTTGACGCGGCTGTAAGCAAATGGTCAACAGGTGTATGAAGGATACGCCATGAGGCGTAAAGCAGTGACGTGGATACGAGGAGTGGGACGAGCGTTAAAAAGGGTGCATATAGTATCCGAGGCCATCGAGTCGCGCTTGCTGTGCTACGCCGCCACGTTTCCCAACCGATGAACCCGCTCTCGGATGGACTGCCGTACGAAATGAATTGTGCAATCTCATGTATTTCAACGCTCTTGTAAAGCAGGTATGTCATAGAGACTGCATTCAGAAATGCAATAACAAGCGGGGCATAAACATTGTAGCCTCCATTTCCGAGTACAAGTACCAGGAGAGGTTTCGGCTCTGGACTAATGATCCATGCTGCGACTCCAATAAGCCCTATGAGATAGTAGATTCTGAAGTACCCTTGAACCTCTCTGTCAGCTTCGCGCAAGTCATCTCGAAAGGCCACCATCTCTGTCTCTGATAGTGGACGTCTAAGCTTAGGTAAGTTGGGGGATGAGACTTTGCGCTTCAGCATATTGGATAGTTACGGCTTTGCACCACAAATCCCTAAATCAGCCGACTTTTAGTTCAAACGCGATTTCTGGACCAAAAGTCACTTTACCCCTGTCTTTCAGATAGGGCAAACCTTGCATCCCTGAAAATAGCTTGTAGAATGGGCCAATGGAAACCCTGGCACAGTACCTTGACCGGCTGATGCGCCAGAAGCAATTGACGCCGAAAGAATTAGCCAACCGCTGTGGTCTTACCGATAGCTATATCGGGAGACTCCGCAAAGGCAGGTCTGACAATCTGACTGTCCAAACAGTGAAGAAACTGGCGATGGCGCTCGACGTGAATGCCCACGAAATCTTTACGGTGGCTGTGGGGATTCCAATCAGTGAAATGCCGCCGATTGACCCGTCTTCGCTCTTGGATCAGATACAACAGCTCATCGCCGATGTGAACGGATTGGCCATCTTGCGGCAGTTGCTTGACTTTTCGCCGGCTGAGCGCAAGATACTGCTTAATTACATGGAGTATTTCAAACGACCGCCATCCAACGGCAAATCGGGAAAGAAAGGCAAGCCGCGCAAGAAGTGATTAGGCAGAGGGCTTGTCGGGTGGCCCGCCGGGTTGTGACAAGAGGTTCATCACGAAGGCTAAAATAATCCGCATCTGGTCTTCGTCCATGCGGTTGTCGCTGATGAGTCCGAGCAACTTGAAGCCCATATCTTGCAAGCTCATGTCTTCCAGAAATTGCTCCGTCTGTTTGTCTTTGGCTTTCTTGGCCATCTTCTTTTT
>DATENM010000067.1 GCA_035275065.1 Blastocatellia bacterium | reverse complement strand
TCTAACGTCACGCATCACCGGGCGCGGCGTGTCGCACTTGACCAATGACGAGAAACGCGCTCGCCGCGCTCCGGTGCATGCGCTTGTTGGGCGTCGCCTGTAACCTCAACCCCCTCAAAACCGTCGGCCTCCCGCCCTCGTCCCATCCCATTTTCGACGATTCCCGGTTCTGCCCTACGCTTCCCGCCCTGTGCCATTTTCCCTACTCTGCGCGGCCATCTCGCCGCCGCTGCCTGCACCCCTCATGGCTGCTGACCCCGTCCTGGCTTGTGTTGCCGACCATCTCGCTCGCCGCAAAGCGCCGCCGCCATTGCCGCTGTCGCTTGCCCATCCTTTGCGGTCCACCAAATCCTTTAACCGCGGCGGCGATACGATACGCCGCGGCTCACCGGCGTTTGTCTGCCGGTTGTTGCCAACCTCGCCGCTGCGCCGGGTGAGTGTCGCCAGCGGTGCGATGCGAATGGATGATCGCTGCAGGCGAGTCAAGCCATCCGCCGGTTTGCATCATTGCGCCTGCCGGCGATTGCGGGCGCGGCGCCTAACGCCCGCGTTCAGCGGGGCCGCGTACGGCAATCAAAGGACGCATGGGAATTGCGCGGCGCGGCCTCCGCTGCAACGCCTTGTTAGGCCGATTCTGACAGAAAATCGGCCATGGGTATACATTTACATTTGATTAAGGAGTATTCTTATCCTTAATCGTTTCTCTTGGCTTAAACAGATCCTTGATCTCCTCTAGTGCTGCCCCATTTACTTGGTCATCCACCTTTAGCTTCTTCGCGTTCGGGTTTTCCCACACCGCTGTATAGTAGTCTTCAAGTAATTTCACAATGTCGGGATGCTTTACGGCCAAGTGGAATTGGATTGATGTAGGTGAATATGGCCACTTATAGAAGGCAAAAATAACCTCTTCAGAGTCTATCAAGAGAAACTCCATAAGCGGAGGCATCCCCTGTGGAGGAATTTCGTAGTATTTGAGTTGGTACCCTTTGGCTTTATTGTTAGTGATCATGGCTTCGGCTCGCCTCAGTCTCTCTATGTTCGGAAAAGTCATAACTTCCCGATACCTGAAGTTCTTCTTGGAGCTTATTTCAGCTATGTCTCTTATGTATTCTTCATGTGCTTGCCTATGATCAGGAGTCTCAAAGTGATCGGCATCTCCCCAAGTCAAATCATCAATGCTGTTCTTTGCCTCTAACATTCTTTTATGAGCATATTCGTACACCTGTGATACATGCTCAAAGTACCTAACCTCAACGCCATTCAAGGATCGAATGATCTTTGCTTCTCCATCGCGCACCAGGCGTTCTATGCTGTCGAGTTTTTTCTTATTTTCAAATGCAAGATATTCGGCGACGACACCAACAACTAACAGAGTAAAGACAGGGATTCGGTGTTCCAACCAAGGTACCAATTCTAGCAAACCAATCATGTGTGAAAGCGCAATAAGGATGCTCAAGCCGCCAACAACGATGAGGATTATTTTTTCTTTCATAGTTAGCTCCTTTCAAACGTAGTTTAACAGTGCCCCTTTTCAATTTAGACAAGGCAGGTCATTGCACATCGGCCTAACGCTCGCGTTCAGCGGGGCCGTGAGCGGCATTGCGGGTAACCATGAGAACCGCGCTGCACGGCCTCCGCTGCAACGGGTTGTTAGACCCCCAGTTCGAGAATATCAACCAAAACGTCTTTGGATACCTTTGTTGGTTCAATCCTCTGCGCTTCAGTGCCTGCTTCAGACTAGAAGTCTTCGAATACCCCCAAGAACTTGGTTTCCTATCTGACAGCGCTTCCGCAAATACGCAAGATCATCGTCATTGGCGGCACCGTCAGACACTAGCGACTCATGAGTCAAAGCCCAGGTGACAAGGCGGAACGGTATCGCAAGAAGTGCATGATCCGGGTCCGAAAGGAAGAGCCCAGTTGGGTCTGATGCGTATTCTTCAAGTAGGCGCTGTACCCTCGCAATGTCGACCTGAGCTAGCATATCAGGCATATCCGGGTCGGGAAAACGAGCAGCACGATACTGCCAGTACTCCCTCTGTTCCATCATCCAGAGAAATGGATCATGTCCGTCGACCTCCAAGGATGCCATGAAAGCGGGATACCCTATTTCTTTGAACCGGCGCGCAACGAGTTTATGGGTGCTTGGGGGATTTGACACGATCCTAGCTGTCTCACCAGCGCGAACAATCAACTCATATTGTGTATGGCCGCCACCAGACGGCTTTGGTACGTGGAAAATAATTCGGTCAGCGCGACAGAGAGCCGCGCGACCAACATAGAAGGCACTGTAGTAAAGCTTGGTCACAGCCCAGGCTGCCTGCTGCGTGTGTAGCCCTCCGATTCCCCCGAGAAACGAAACAACGGCGTTGTAGACATATCGCCGAGCGTCTTCCCGCGCAATTGCCTTCAGTATAGACTCAGATTGCGAGGTGACGGTGTAATGAGCAAAGTATGTCTTAGCCGTCGCTCCACTGGGCAGGAGTCCAAGGAGATAAGTTCCGCAACCACTCTGGGGCATGCCCCTTAGACCTTGATCTTCCTGCTCTGACCTTTCGGGTCGAACATCTCTTCGAGAGCCTGGGATACCTGATTGAATGCTCGCCTTCCTTGCAGACCCTCGATGGCGTCCCGGCGAATGACATTCCCCGGTGAAATATTCATCACCTCCTCGATAGCCTTCGTAGTAAAGTCACCGGTTATGTTGCAGTGAACAACAAGCTTGTTCTTTACGAACTCAATGGCGCCAACGAAACCGGCGGCCATGCGAAAGACATTGCTAGGAGACTCCCATTCCGCCCCGTAAGCATTGCGTAGTACTGTGAAGAAGTTGATCAAGAATTGAGTCTGCGTTCGAAGTTCCGACAGGCCAACCTGCTCAAAGACGCCTTTTTCCTCAACGAGAGACTTGACAGCGGACACCACTGTTGACAGAGCGAGTCCTTTCTGTCCCTTAGGCGCACCTGGGAACTTGATGTAGTTACGGTAGGGAGACTTCGAGTTTTCGTTCAACTCCGAGGCTAAGTCTCCCGCTCGCAAAGCGGCTGGGTCAACCACGTAATCACTTGCGACTGAGTACAGATCGAATACGAGACTGCGATGAACCGGCTTCTGTTCGGTATTGATTGACAGGAAGATATCCGCACATTCCGGCGTGCTTAGTCCGCTGTAGATGCTCACCGGAAGCTGGAGGTTGGCGATTGATGCTTGCTTCTCAATTGCTGCTGATAGACCGATCACGCGATGCTGGCCGTCTATAATCTGAGCACTACGTGGTTTGCGTGGAAGTACTAGACTGCTGCCTTTGATCACGGGTGGCTCGTCAGCAGCAACCCAGTTAAGGACAATAGATGTAGGGAAGACACCACCTGCCAGTACAAAATCGCGGATGCTAGAGATTCTCGCCGGATTGAGTAAGCGTTGAACTGCGCCCTGCTCTTCGCTTTCGCCCCTCCTGGCGACATAACTGATTAAAACAACCTCTGCCGCCGAGAGCGATATGAGATAGAAGGCTTTCTCCTGTTGTTCTACCTTTACAAACGGCACCGATAGCGCACCTACGTGTTGACTCATAGAGCTATACTCCTTCTGGCCTTAAATAACAGCTTCAGATAGACATTGCAACAATTTTGGATTGCCGCCATGCGTGCAAGGTCTTCCGCGAGGGGGTCTAACGCCCGCGTTCAGCGGGGCCGTGAGCGGCATTGAAAGAACGTATAAGAATTGCGCTTCACGGCCTCCGCTGCAACGCCTTGTTAGACGGCCTTTGCAAGCTGCCCTATTTCTTTTTCGACGCTTTGTACTCTAACCCGAACCGTTTCATATACTCTGCCAGCGGCTCCAACCCTACACTCGCTCTCCTGGTGTCAACACCCTCCTCATCCTCTATCGGCCATAATTCCAGTTTCTTGGTCCCTTCGTTGAACTGGAGCTGCGTCCCGTAGATCTGTTTCTTCCCCTCCCGCATCAGGATTCTATCCTCTAGCAGGGCCGCATCGTCTCGGTCGGCTTCGCCCTTGTTGACGGCCTCTTTCAGCAGAGGAAAGTACTTCTTTTGGTATCCCAGGTCGCCGTGTTGGACTACCAAAAACGCCGCCAGGCTTCCTTCCTTACCGACACTGCTTCGCGCCGGCCACCCATACTTCTCGATGATCTTCGCCAATTTCTTTATGTTTCTTTTATCCAGCCTATCCTGCTTCTCCGCAAGATCCGAGAGCCTTTTTTCCTTCACGTCAGGGGCCAGGTTACTCCTATCGACCTCGGTTATCGCCCCTCTGTATTTCTGGTCATCCTTCAGCATTCTCGATAGTTCGCGCCGCAAACTCTGATTCACTAGTCCGGCGTTTTTTTGTGCGTATACCAGGCTGCTGAGCAACAAGAAGAGTATTAATTGGAGTGAAATAGTCTTCATAGGTAAAAAGTACAATTGTTAATCTTCTGTTGCAACGCCGATTTAGTTGGGACAGCCGTCTAACGCCAGCGTTCAGCGGGGCCGCGAGCGGTGTTGCGGGTAACCACTTGAGCCGCGCTTCGTGGCCTCCGCTGCAACGCCTTGTTAGGCCGCGCGGCACCGTATGCCGCCTTGGTTTTAATCATTGGTTGGTCACAGGAAAATTCAGCACTTATCATTTAGATGTTTGAGTAACAATATCGAATTGTTTGTCATAACCTAGAATTCTTCCTTTGAATTGAATTAGCGACTGTCCTCCCCTTAGCGCCTTGAGATGAATGACAATCATCGTTTTATTATAGGGCTTTTTGTCATAGGGAATCGCTTGAAACATCTGCTTGTCAAAAAGCCATTCACCAGAATCGGGTTCGAACGGGTCGCCACCGGCTTTTCCCTTCGAGTAAGCCATTCCCTGAGCAATTAGAGTGAAGGACTGACCTCGCTCCAGTTTTACCTGGAACTGGGTTATATATTGGTTTCTCCCTTCTGAATCCTTAACCTCTATTGCCTTTGCCTCTCCCAGGTCAACGCCTACCCCATGAATGATGAAAGTAGCGGAGCTTCCCCAAACTAAGACTACACAAAATAATAGGCTCGCCGGCACTCCAACTAAGCGCCATGAGTTCAGTTGTGTTGGCATTCAAACCTCCTTTTGGGAAATAGGGTAAAAGCTTTTTTCATCCGTCGTTGTGAAGCAGCCACCAGTTGCTTCATGAGCGGCCTAACGTCACGCATCACCGGGCGCGGCGTGTCGCACTTGACCAATGACGAGAAACGCGCTCGCCGCGCTCCGGTGCATGCGCTTGTTGGGCGTCGCCTGTAACCTCAACTCCCTCAAAACCGTCGGCCTCCCGCCCTCGTCCCCACCTATTTTCGACCGCCCCCGGTTCTGCCCTAGGCTTCCCGCCCTGGCCCATTTTTCCTACGCTGCGCGGCCATCTCGCCACTGCCTGCACCCCATCATGGCTGCCGTCCCCGCCCTGGCTTGTGTTGCCGACCATCTCGCTCGCCGCAAAGCGCCGCCGCCATTGCCGCTGTCGCTTGCCCATCCTTTGCGGTCCACCAAATCCTTTAACCGCGGCGATGCGATGCCCGCCGCTCACCGGCGTTTGTC
>DATENM010000066.1 GCA_035275065.1 Blastocatellia bacterium | reverse complement strand
AAACCCTGTCACCTGCACCATCTCGCCGCCCGCAGCCGACAGCAGCAGACTGTTCTGATCGGCGACGAAGCGATGCGCGTAGCTCAGTTTGACCGAGTCAATGACGCTGAAGTCCGAGCCACCTTGCGAGGTGAAGGTGAGCTGGTTGTTACCTTCTTGGAGCATTCGTTGGCTGATGTGAAACTGCGCCACCTGATGCTGCTGGCCGGTAAACGACATCGCGCCGATCTCCTGGCCGTTGAGCTGAAGGCGGACGGCGTGTTCGGGGCCGGTCGAAGAGCCGAGGCCCTGCAAGGCGACTTCGAGCAGGGCGTCATCCGAGGCTGCCTGGTTGAGCTTGGCGACCGAGATGGGTTGATTGAAGGGCGTCGGCGAAACGATGGCGCCGAACCAGTTTTCAGCCTCACCGTTGTTGATTGAAGGGAAGTAGAGGAAACGGTCGCGCCGCTCGACGGTTGAAGTAAAGCTGCGATTACGGGTTTCGCGGCCTTTGCCGACCGAGACGACTGAGATGCGGCGACCTGGCAGCGCGCCGTTGGTGAGATAATAAGCACGGCGATTGGTCGAAGGGGTATCGAGGCCCTGAGCGTAGAATTCGATGAAATCCGTTGGCTCAAGTCTGCCGCCGAGGCCGCCGCTGACGATGAGCGGGACTTCCTGGGCGTCGGTGAAGAGTTGCAGGAAGCGCGGGTCTTTTGAAGTATCAAAGCCGGCGGCTAGAAGTTGCGGCTGGGTGATGCGATACCAGCCGGGTTTGCCGATCAGAATCTTCGCGCCGGCCTTTGCGGCAATCCCCCATTGCGCATTCAAGCTCGCAGACGACAGGCGTGCGGCTCGGCTCTGTGTCGTCGAGCTTCCGACCGAGATGTTTTCGACGACGGCACCGGGCGCGTTGCTGCGCAATTGACTGAGCATGAGCGATTGCGATTGCGCCGGCAACTGGCTAACGTCAACCGGGCTGACCGGCCCGTGCATCACGCTCTGGCCGTTCGCGTCAACGTCTTCGAGCCAGTAGAGCGGCCAGTCTTTTGTCGAAGCGAGCTGATCCATCCAGGCATAAGCAAAGCCCGCGGTGAATGGCGCTTGCTCGCCACCCAGCAAGGCCGTGCCGCCGATCAGCGAGGTGTTGAGCCGCGTGCGTTTGCCGTCCAGGTCGCGATAGAGATTGAAGCCGAGATTGCTCACCTCATAGCCGGTCTGCCATTCGATGAGCGTGCGACCGTCGGCAGAGCGCTCGGCTTTAAAGTCGGCGAGGTCCACCCGTGTCACGATGCTCGGGGCCACGACGCTGCCGCAATTCGACAGGTCGATGCCATAACCGGTGGTGATCGTCGTGTTGCCCTGGTCGTCAACAATCACAATCTTGATCCAGTAAGTGCCGGCGGGCAGGCTGCTGGTGGTCCACGAAGTCGTCCACCGATTGACTGTGCCGGTGACCGGCGATGTCACAGGACTGTTGATCTGTGTCCAGGTCGTCGTGCCATTGAGCCTGTAGGAAAACGTTAGGCTGGCGATGGTGTCAATGACCGTCGCGCTAGCGCCGGAACCGGTGACGGTCAGGGTGTCAATCGTAGTGGCGGTCAACGCGACGGGGCTGCCGTTGGTGCCGCCGCCGCACGCCTTCGTGTAGCTGCTGAGGCGCGGTTTTTGTTCTATCGTGCCCGACAGCGTCACGATGTCGCTGAACGGCATCGGGGTCGTCGTCGCCATCGTGAAGTCGCCCAGGCCGACGAAGTCTTTCTGCGTCGGGTTCTGGGTCGTGGCCGAGGTCGTGAACGCCAGAGCAAAGGGCGTTGTCGGCGTGATCGCCTGCGCGCCGCTGCAATCCTTGAAGGCCGTCAGCGGCACTTGATAGTCGAGCAGGTAGCCGCCGCCGCTTGCTGTCACGTCGGTCACTAAAACATTGCCTGTGCTGCCAAGCGTGATGGCCCGGCTGAAGACTGTTCCCTGGCCATTGCTGGCGCAGCTTGAACCGTTCGGGATGTCCTGCTCGTTGGCGTCGCCGTAATAAACATAGATAGTCGTGCTGTTGCCGTTGACTTCGACGAAGAATTCTTTATAGCCATCGCCATCGGTATCTAATAACGTGCACCAGGTTTTCTGGACCATCACGTTGCCGCCCGTGCCGCGCGGGTCGCCGCGCAGCCGCAGGCGAAAGAAGAAGACATGATTGGTCGAATCATAATAGTAATAGGATGACCCAAGATTGCCCGACGTGCCGTTGAAGACATCGATGCCATCAGGATTGACGCCCGTGCCGCCGGTTGACAGATCGTTATTGGCCGTCGATTTGTCCTGTATGGCCTGGCCGAGCTGCGTATAGCCAATCCATGACCCTGACGACGGCCAGGGCGCGGGGTAGGTCTGCGCCGCCGCCGCGCCCGATATGAGTAATAGACAGACCGTCAGTCCCAACAGTCGCCTTGCGGGCGCGGCCAGGGCGAAAACCCGGTCAGAGTTGGCTTTGAAACCCGCCGTTAAGAGTCTGGCATAGAGCGCCATGGCGCGCTTCCCCCAGGCCCCCAGGCAGGGGTAAGACAGATGTGGCTTAAACAAGAGTGTTTCTCCTTACGCGTCGCCGTTCTAATTCTTGAAGACGGCTTTTTTTGAAAACACCGCAAATGCCAGCGCAGTATTTGGGCCAGCCGCGCGCCGAACAGGGCCAGAGATAGCGCGACGGCAAATCGGCTTAAGGGCAAGTGAGGAAGTCGGCAGACAGGTCTTCGATGTCGCTTAAGGTTCCGCTTGTGCATCAGGGGTGGAACCTGGCGAACCGCCGCCATTATCGCGCAAGCGCGACGACAGTCAATAGTTTTCTTAAGTGGCGCGCCTTTGGCTAACCGGTTTGGGTGGCGCGGCTCTGGAAGCATCCTGACCAGGCAGGCGCGCGGCACGCCTTGAATCGTTATGGCAATCCGTTGCGGCGGCGCGCGCGTATTAGGGGGCGGCAGTTCGTTAGAACCTGCCTCGGCAAAGCGTTGCGCAATCCGTTATCATGGCGTGGCTTTGCGCCATGAGACAACAATGGCGCGGGCTGCGCTGATCGGCTATTATTTCTATTTGCGTGGCCGAAACGAACCGGCAAATAATAAGAAGGTAGTAAATGGACGTTGTGACACCTATGCTGTGCTTTATCCCCCCATATCTTCGTAAGCTGACGCGGGCGCTCGTCGTGTTAGCGCTCGTGCCGGCGCTGGGCTTCAGCGTCATCGCCCGGCAAGCGCGCTCGACCGCGAGCCTGCGCGTCACGGCGCACGACGAAGCCGACCGCGCGGTCACCGCCGTCGTTGTCGAATTGAAACGCGGCGATGCCGTCGTTATCAAAACTGCAACCGACGAAAAAGGCGTCGCCGAATTCAGAAATCTCGCGCCGGGCACTTATGATGTCTTCATCTCGAAAGAAGGGCTTGAGACCCTCAATCAAACCGGAGTGACGGTGCAGGCCGGCGCGCCCGTCGAGATCAACTTCACCGTCGTTCCCAAAGTCAATCTCACCGACACAGTAACCATACAGGCCGGCTCCGACACGCATGTTGAAAAGACGGCCTCGGTCGCAAGCGAGCTGGCGCGCAACATAGTCAAAGAGCTGCCGGTCAAACCGGCGACCGTCAAAGACACGCTGCCGCTGGTTCCCGGCGTCGTGCGCTCGCCCGAAGGCGAGATCAAGATTTCCGGCCAGGGCGAGCACCGCAGCGCGCTGATCGTCAACTCGGCTGACGTCACAGACCCGGCGACCGGGCAGTTCGGCGTCACCGTGCCGGTTGATAGCGTCGAAACGATCAATGTCTTCAAGACGCCTTACCTGGCGCAATACGGTCGCTTCACCGCCGGCGTCGTCACGGTCGAGACCCGGCGCGGCGGCGACAAGTGGGACTTCGAGATCAACGACCCGCTGCCCGAGTTCCGCATCTGGAGCGGCCAGTTGCGCGGCGTCCGCGAAGCCTCGCCGCGTCTGGTCTTCAACGGCCCGCTCATCAAAGACAAGCTCTACTTCTCGGAAGGCGTCGAGTACGATCTGGTCAAGCGGCCCGTGCGGACGCTGCCCTTCCCGTTCAACGAGACCAAGAACGAGTCGGTGAATTCGTTCACGCAGCTCGACTACATCCTGTCGCCCGTGCATACGTTGACCGGGACATTCCACGTCGCGCCGCGCCACATGAGCTTCGTCGGATTGGAGTTCTTCAACCCGCGCGAGGTGACGCCGACCCTGAGCGCTCACGATTACACCGGCACGCTAATTGACCGCCTGGCGATTGGCGGCAACCTGCTTGAAAGCACGCTGGCCGTCAAGCGTTTCAGCGGCGGCGTCTGGGGCCAGGGGCCGCTTGAGATGACGCTCGCGCCGACGGGCAACAGCGGCAACTATTTCAGCGATCAGGCGCGCCGCGCGTCGCGCATCGAAGCGATTGAGACCTACTCGCTGGCGCCGATCCGCGCCATGGGCGCGCACAATCTGAAATTCGGCTTGACGTTTGCGCGCACGACGAACCGCGGCGACTTCCGGGCGCGGCCCGTGAATATCGTTGACGCCGAGGGGCGGCTGATTAAACACATAGACTTTGCCGGCAGCGGCCAGCTCTTTGACCGCAACGACCTGGAGGCAGACTTCTTCGCGCAGGATCATTGGGTGCTGAACCCGCGCCTGTCGGTTGATGTTGGCACGCGCTTCGAGCGCCAGGGGATCACCGAAACCATGCGCGTTGCGCCGCGCGTCGGCATCGCGCTGACGCCGTTCCGCAATCAGGAGACGGTGATTCGCGGCGGCTATGGCCTGTTTTATGACCGCGTGCCGCTGATGGTCTATTCGTTCAACCGCTACCCGGAGCAAGTAGTGACGACCTATGGGCCGGACGGCGAAATCATTGACGGCCCGCGCCGCTTCAGTAACATCACAGACCGCGCCGAGGACAGCAAGCTGCCGTTCATCTTCAGCAAAGATATCGCCGGCAACTTCGCGCCTTACAGCGCGACCTGGAACGTCGAGGTTGAGCATCCGGTCACCAAACAACTGCGCGTCCGCGCCAATTACTTGCAGAGCAACACCTACGGCGTCATCACGATCACGCCCGGCGTGGTGCAGGGCGAAGACGCGCTGGTGATGCGCGGTTCGGGACGCGCCGGCTACCGCCAGCTTGAGCTGACGGGGCGCTGGCAGATGCCCGAAGGGCAGCAGTTGTTCTTCTCGTATGTGCGCAGCCGCACGCAAGGCGACCTGAACGAGTTCAACAGCTACCTCGGCAACTTCCCGTTCCCTGTGGTGCGGGCGAACCAGTACACCAATCTTTCCGCCGACCTGCCGAATCGTTTCCTGACCTGGGGGCTGATCAAGCTGCCCGGCCATGTGCGCATCTCGCCGATGTTGGAATGGCGCAACGGCTTCCCCTACGCGGTGACCAACGCGGCGCAGGATTATGTCGGGCTGGCGAACACGACGCGCTTCCCGCCTTTCTTCTCGTTCGATTCAAGAGTCTCGAAAGACTTCAAGGTGAGCGACAAGTATGCGCTGCGGCTGTCGGTGAGCGGCTTCAACCTGACCAACCATTTCAACCCGTACAGCGTCCACGGCAACATTGACGACCCGCGGTACGGCGTCTTCTTTGGCAATTACAAACGTCGCTTCCGGCTGGATTTCGACGTGCTGTTTTAACAAGGCAAAAGTAAAAAGGCAAAAGGCAAAAGGGCGGAGCCGGAGTGAATAGATAATCAAGAGCTATCTATTCACTCCCCGTCTTACTTTTGCCTTTTTACTTTTTACTTTTTACTTCATAATCGTCGCCCGAAGGAGAACCCTATGACTGCCGCTTCATCCACGATTACGCGCCCGCGCCCGAAGCATTCTGTGCTGGCATGGCTCACGGTGTTGCTGTTGGCCGCCGTGATGCTGGCGATGGTCGCCATCCCTGTCTTTCTCATCATGCCGTTCAAGAGCCAGACGCCGCGCGCCCTTGACATCGCCTACCAGCTCAAACGCTGGTCGCCGCTGGCAACCATCTTCGGGCTTGTCGCAATGCTGGCGTTGAGCGTTTATCTCTGGCGCGGCGGGCGCTGGTTCAAGCGCACGGTGCTGATTCTGCTGGTCGCGCTCGCCGGCCTGTTGACATGGTTTGCGCGGCAGAACCACTTTGAGTGGATGTTCCACCCGCTGCCGGTGGCGGCTTTCGCTAACGTCAGCGACGCCGGCTTCATCAACAACGACGATCAAGTGATGGCCATAACCGTCAACGATGAAGCGGCGGCCTACCCGATTCGCCAGATGGCTTATCACCATGTCGTCGAGGACACGGTGGGCGGTGTGCCCATCGTGGCAACCTACTGAACGCTCTGCCACACCGGTCTGGTGTGGGAGCGCAACGTCAAAGGCCGCACGCTGAACTTTCACCTGAGCGGCATCAATAACCAGAACTTCATCATGCGCGATGAAGAGACCGGCTCGTGGTGGCAGCAGGTCAGCGGCCAGTGCATCGCCGGGCCGCTCAAGGGCGAACAGCTCCAGCTCGTCGCTCATGACGAGCTGCCGTTCGCGCTCTGGAAGCGCGAGCAGCCCGCCGGGCGCGTGCTGAAACCTGACGAGCGCGTCGCCGCGCAGTACGAGCCGGTAGACTGGGAAGACCGTTACGCCACGCTCCGCGTCGTCACGCCGGTCAACCCCGACGATCAGTTGAAGCCGCGCGATCTCGTCATCGGCGTCACCGCCAGCGGCGCCGCGAAGGCTTATTCGATGGCGCGGCTCGAACGACAAGCGCCGGTCAACGACACGCTGGGCGGCACACCACTGGTCATCATGCTCGACACCAGCAAGAAATCGGTGCGCGCTTTTGAAAGCACTGTGGACGGCCGCGCGCTCGCCTTCGTGGTGAAGCCGGGCACGGCGCAATTCACCGATGCCGAAACCGGCAGCACCTGGGAGTTCACCGGTCGCGCCGTGAGCGGCCCGCTCGCCGGTCGCCGGCTGCGCCCCGTCAATGTGTTGAAAGATTACTGGTTCGACTGGAAGATCTACCATCCTGACACAGCGATCTATTGACAGTGACAAGTGACGAGTGACAAGAGAACAGCGAATCCTTCTTGTCACTTGTCACTCGTCACTTGTCACCCTCTTCAATTTCTCTGCCGCCGCCCGCCGAATAATGCTAAAATGCCGGAACCGCAGGGGAGCCCCGCTGGACGGTCGAGGGAATGACTATGAATCGCATCGAGTTTACATTGAATAATCAACCGCGCGCGGTCGAAGTCGATACGGACGCGTCACTATTAGAAGTGCTGCGTGACCATTGCGGCATCATCTCGCCGAAAGATGGTTGCAGCCCGACCGGCCAGTGCGGCTGCTGCACAGTCATCATTGACGACCGCGCCGTCGTTGCGTGCGCCGTGCCGGCGAAGAACGCCGCCGGCAAGCGCGTCCAGACGCTCGAAGGGTTTTCAGAGCTAGAGCGCGAGACCTTCGCCGATGCGTTCATCACCGGGGGCGGCTTGCAATGCGGCTTCTGCACGCCCGGCATTGTCGTGCGCGCCAAGCATCTGCTCGACAAGACGCCGGAGCCGTCCGACGATCAGATCAACCGCATGCTGAGCATGCATCATTGCCGCTGCACCGGTTACGTCAAGATCGCTGATTCGATCAAGCTCGCGGCCTGCGCGCTGCGCGGTGAAGCGATGCCCGATTGCGATCACAGCGGCAAAGTCGGCTCCAGCCTGCCGCGTTACGAAGCGCGCGAGCTGGCGCTCGGCGAGCGGCCTTACGTTGACGACATGACGTTCCCGGACATGCTGCACGGCGCGGTTCTGCTTTCCGAGCATCCGCGCGCCCTGGTCAAGCGCATAGATACATCGAAAGCCGAAGAGATTCCCGGCGTCATCCGCATCGTCACCGCCGCCGACACACCGGGCCAGCGCCATCAAGGATTGATCTACAACGACTGGCCGATATTTATTGAGGAAGGCGAAGAGACGCGCTATGTCGGCGATGTGATCGCCGCGGTCGCCGCCGTTGACCGGCGCACGGCGCGGCGCGCGGCGCAGGCGATTGTCGTCGATTACGAAGTGCGCCCGCCGGTCGCGACGACGGAAGCGGCTTTGCAAACCGACGCGCCAAAGATTCACAAGAAGGGCAACCTGCTGAGCAAGTCCGAAATCCGCCGCGGCGATGTGGACGCCGCCTTGCGCGATTCGGCCTTTGTCGCCTCGCACACGTTCCAGACGCAGTTCATCGAGCATATGTACCTGGAGCCCGAAGCCTGCATCGCCATGCCTGAAGGCGACGGCTTGCGGGTCTACACACAGGGCCAGGGCGTCTTCGACGACCGCCGGCAGATCGCTTCGTTTATGGGGATGCCGCAGGAACAGGTCAAGGTAACGCTGATTACCAACGGCGGCGCGTTCGGCGGCAAAGAGGACATGAGCGTACAGGCGCAGACCGCCTTGCTCGCCCACCTCACAGGCAAGCCTGTGAAGCTGACCTTGAGCCGCGAAGAGAGCTTGCGCCTGCATCCCAAGCGCCACCCGATCAAGATGGACTACACGGTCGGCTGCGACTCGGAGGGCCGATTGACCGCGGTGCGCGCTTTCATGGTTGGTGACAAGGGCGCGTATGCGTCGGTCGGCACCAAGGTGTTGGAGCGCGCTGCTGGCCATTGCACAGGGCCGTACAAGGTGCCGAACATCGAAGTCACATCGCTTGCGGTCTACACCAATAATCCGCCGTGCGGCGCGATGCGCGGCTTTGGCGCTAATCAATCGGCGTTCGCGATGGAATCGATACTCGACATACTGGCTGAACAGGTCGGCATTGACGGCTGGGAGATTCGCTACCGCAACGCGCTCGACCTCGGCGACATCTTCTGCACAGGTCAGCCGCTCGAAGTCAGCGTCGGCATCAAGAAGACGCTCGAAGCGGTGCGCGATATTTATCGCGGTGCGAAGTACGCCGGCATCGCCTGCGGCGTCAAGAACACAGGCATCGGCAACGGCCTGCCCGAATACGGCAAGGCGATGCTTGAGGTACGCGACGACGGCACGGTGGCGATCTATACGGGCTACACGGAGATGGGACAGGGGTTGTTCACGGTCTTGCAGCAGACGGCCTGCGAAGAGACCGGCCTGCCGCCGAGTGTTTTTACCTTCGTCGCCGCCGACACGAAATACGACCTCGACTGCGGGCAGACGACCGCCTCGCGTGGCACGGTGCTCGGCTGTCGCGGCGTCCAGGAAGCGGCGCGCAAGCTGCGGCGCGATCTTGACGAGAAGCGCACACTGCGTGATCTGGCAGGCAAAACGTATTACGGCGAAGTGCTGATCGATGACACGACTTCGCTGGAGATGAACGCCGCGAAGCCAAAGACCCATTTCGCCTATGGCTTCGCCACACAGGTCGTCATCCTCGACGACGACGGGCGGGTCAAGAAAGTCGTCGCCGCACACGACGTCGGGCGCGTCATGAACCCCGTGCTTCTCGAAGGCCAGCTCGAAGGCTCGATTCACATGGGCTTAGGCTATGCGCTCACCGAAGAGTTCCGCGTCGAAGGCGGCGTGCCGCAGACGATGACCGTGAATTCGCAAGGCTTGCTGCGGGCGCGGCATATGCCGGAAGTCGAGTTGATCATGATCGAAGATCGACACCCCGACGGGCCTTATGGCGCCAAAGGCGTCGGCGAAATCGGCCTGGTGCCGACGGCGCCAGCAGTCGCCAATGCGTTGTACAGGTACGACGGCATTCGCCGCTTCACGCTGCCGATGAAAGATTCGCCGGCGGCGCGCGCCATCACCGGCAAAGCGGCGAGCCGTCAGGGGTGACTCGCCCCGCAAAGCGCCGAGTCTGCGCGGCGAATCGCCCGTTCTCAGCGGCGGGCGGACGAGAAACCTCAGGGTCGGCCTATTTGTGATTTGACACATATAACAAAACGATGTACCTTCTACTCGCGTCCTGGGTTTCGGCGAGAACGAGCCTCGGGGGTCTGCACGACAGCAAAATCTCCGCTACCTCAGCTCTTCTCGTCGTCAAGTAACTTCACAGCACTTCGATCAAGGGAACGAACATGAAATCAAAACGCGGCGTTGGCCCGGATGGGGCACTATTCAATCCACAGGAATCGTCGGAAGAACCGGCGGCCCCGGCCGGCAAGCCCAAAGAGGCGCCGGCCCCCGGCCTGCCTGTCTCCGAGGAAGAGTACCAACGCCTAAAAGAGGCCGCCAAACACGCGCCGCCGGCGCAAGTCGAGCATGCACAGGAAGACCGCCCGGTGAAGAACAAGAAAGGCGGGCCGCGTCGCCGCTAACGGCGGCGGATCCCACTTGAGTCCGGCCTTGGTAATTGGCAACGGGCTGAAATCCCGCATCTCCCACCTGCCTGAGAGACGAAATGCAGTGCTCGCCGCCGCCGCGGAATAGTCGGAAAAGGAGAACGCTATGGCAAAGAGCAAATCATCTGCTAAGAAAACATCGAGCAAGAAGACATCGAGCAAGAAGAGCGCCAGCAAACGGGTAGTCGGCAGTGATATTCCAGAGCTGCGCGGCAAGTCCGGCAAAGGCAAAGAATTTGAACCCACTCAGGAATCGCTGGAGGCTTTGAACGCCTCGCTCCCCGAACTGAAGGAGCCGCGCCCCTACACCAGCCGCTACCCTATCCCTGACGCGCAGTTCGAGAGACTCAAAGCGGCGGCCCGCAAGGCGAAGATACCTAAGGGGGCGGCGACCATCGCCAAGGATAGAGGCAAGAAGGAGGAAGTGGCGGCGGCGGCGGTCACCGAGCTCGCGCCTGCCGGCGGCCCGGTCGCCGCGGCGCCGCTGCCTTCGACCAACTTCGCAGGCTTTTCGGCGACCGGGTGGATCCCGCCCGACTGCACCATGGCGACAGGCCCCAGCCACGTCATGCTCTCGGTCAACTCCTCTGTGGCGGTTTACAACAAGACCGGCGGCGCCCCTGTCCTCGTGCGCACCCTGACCGTGTGGTTCAGTAACGTGATTTCAGGGGTCACAATCTTTGACCCCAAGCTTTTGTTCGATCAGCACACCGGGCGCTATGTGCTCCTGGCAGTCGCCGTCTCGCAAAACCCGAAGAAGTCGGCCTACCTGCTGTCGGTCTCTGCGACGACCAACCCGCTGGGGTCGTGGCGCAACTACAGCCTGAACGCCATGGTTGACGGCAGTACGCTGACCAACAACTGGGCAGACTTCCCGGCGCTCGGCGTCGACCCGAACAACCTCTACATCACCTCGAACCAGTTTGCCTTCGGCGGCGGCTTCCAGTATGCGAAGATTCGCGTCGTCCCGAAGGCGGGGCCTTACTCGGGCGGGGCGGCGACCTTCGTCGACTTCGTGAACATGAAGAACCCGAATGGCTCGACCGCCTTCACCATCCAGCCCTGTCACACGTTCGGCGCGCCGCAGGTGGAGTACCTGGTGAATTCGTTGTTCCCGAGCGGCAACTCGCTGACCGTCTGGCGGCTGACGCAATCCGGGAGCAGCTTTAGTTTGACGAAGGCGAGCGTCGCGACGGCGGCTTACAGCCTGCCGCCCAACGCCCCGCAGAAGGGCAACAATGCGCCGCTGAACACGGGGGACGTGCGCGTCCTGCACGCGGTCTTCCGCGGCGGCTCGCTCTGGTGCGCGCTGACGACGACTCACAACTGGGTGGCGGCAGCCAGCCAGGCGTCGATCCACTGGTTCCAGATACAGGCCGCCACCCCCTCGCTCGTCCAACAAGGCATCTACGGCGCTGCGAGCCTTAGTTACTTCTACCCGGCCTGCTGCCCGGACGCCAACGGCAACATGATCATGGTCTTCTCGCGCTGCGGCACGAACGAGTTCGGCTCCATCTTCTACACGGGCCGCAAGGCCACCGACCCGCTCGGCAGCTTGCAGGCGAGCGCGCTGCTGAAGGCCGGCGTTGCCAACTACGTCGCCCTGGACGGCGGCGGTCGCAACCGCTGGGGCGACTACAACGGCGTTTGCGCCGACCCCTCGAACCCGAAAGTCATCTGGTTCTACAGCGAGTTCGCCGCCGCCGTCAACACCTGGGGGACGTGGGTCGGCTCGTCCTTCTTCTAGGCGGCGAGTCGCGTCTGTACCGCCAGCCTGATTAGGCCGGCGGGCAGCGGGCTCAGACCGGCAGGCCCGCCCGCTTAGTCCGTAAGGGCGGGCCTGCCGCGCCGGCTGCGAAGATGGGCGCAGAGGATTGGACGGTGAACATGGTTTACCTGCTCCTGGCCACCTACGGCACGATCTTCATGGCCGAGTTAGCGGGCGACAAGAGTATCTATACGATCAGCTCTCTGACGCTGCGTTTCCGCTCGCTGTATGTCTTCTGCGGGTTCACCGCGGCTTTCATGATCAAGACGCTGGTGGCCGTGCTGCTGGGGCAGTTCATCGCCGATCTGCCGAGGTCGCTCGTGGTCGTCACCAGCACCGCTACCTTCTTCGCCACCGCGCTCGTCATCTGGTTCAAGAAGAGTGAGGGCGAGCCGGCACGGCGCGAGAAGGAGAACTATTTTTCGCGGGCCGCGCTGATTAGCTTCGCCGCCATCCTGTTTTCAGAGTGGGGTGACGTCGGGCAGGTGATGGCGGCCTCGCTGACGGCCCGCTACCAGGTGCCGCTGGTCGTCTGGATCGGCGCCACCCTGGCGTTGATCACCAAGGGCCTGCTCGCCCTCGCCTTAGGCCGCGGGATTCGCCAGCGCATCCCGCTGTCGATTCTGCGCCCGGTGTCGGCGAGCATTTGCCTGGTCCTGGGCGTGCTTTCGGCAATCGGGCTTGTGCTTTAAGACTGCGCAGCCGGCCCCGCTTCTTCGCCGCGCGACAAGGTTGCCTCATCCCACGACGAGTGATTCTCTCCTCGGTATGATTCACCTGGCCCGCGCGGGTGAGGCACGACGGCGCTCGCCGTACAATATTGTTGACTTCCGCCTTGCGGCATTCATAATGGCCGAGAGCGTTCCAAACAAACTCGGCTTCTACCCCCGGAGAAGTCCCAAACGAACCCAGTCAAGAGGCCGCTTATGAAAAGCTCCGGCGCGCTGCGCCCATCGGGCGACTTAAAGGCCGCGAGGCCGAAGGCGGGCAGCACCGCCAAGCTGATTAGCGCTCACTATCTGGAAATCGGCTACTTGCTCGAACGCCTCGACCAGGCCGTGACCTATTATCAACTGCTCGGCGTTGACCGCTCGGCGTCCGAAGACGAGATCGTCCAGGCTTACCACGACGCCATCGCCGTGCTCCACCCGACGTATCACAAAGTCCGCGCCGCCGTCCCTGACGAAATGCTGATGCAGGTCGACACGGCCTTCGACAAACTGTCGAAAGCCTTTCTGGTGCTGACCAACCCGCGCCTGCGCGCCGACTACGACGCGGCGCTCGGACACCGCAAAGCCGCGCCGCTGCCTGTCGAAACCATCAAGCCGAAGAAACGCACATCGGGCAGCCTCAGGCGCGCATCGGGCAGCCTGAAGCGTGACCGCGCCGAGCAAGAGCGCCCGGCGAAGCGTCACAGCGCGCCGCTTGCCATCAAAGTGCCGACGCCGCAGGTTCTCTTCACGCGGCCCGCCACCGAAGCGGCAGCCGTGGTCAACCGCCGCCGCGCCGAGCGCTTCAACCTCTCGGTGCCCATCTTTGTCAAAGGCTACGACCGCCAGGGCAATCGCTGGCAGGAGGTCACCAAAACCATCAACGTCAGCCGTCTGGGCGTCGCCCTGCGCTTGCAAGCTCGCCTCTGTCATGGGGCTGTCGTCCACGTCACGTTGCCGCTGCCGACCAAGCTGCGCAGTCATGGCTTCAGCGAGCCGGGGTACAACATGTATGCCATCGTGCGGCGCGTCGAGCCGGCAGACGGCGGGACACGGGTTGTCGGCCTTGAGTTCATCGGCAACCAGCCGCCCGCTGGTTATTTGCACAAGCCCTGGTCGGCCTTCCGCACGCAACCGTGGAATGGCCCCGACCGCCGCCGCGAACCTCGTGTCGAGCGCGCCGAGCGCGTCCTTGTAGAATACCTCGACGAGGCAAGAGCGTTGCTCGGGCGCGAAGTCGCGGTCACCGAAAATATCAGTCTGGGCGGCGCGCGCGTGCGTGTCAGGCAGGCCCCTGAGGACTTCGAGATGGTGCGCGTGACCAGCGGCAATCAGGATTTCAGCAGCCTCGCCCTGGTGCGTAATCGCTTCACCGCCAGGGGCGGCGAGGAGCGCCTGTGCCTGCAATTCATGGAAGCCCGATGGCCGCTTGAGTGAGCTTAATGTTTGCGCTGCTCGCCGAGGTTGGGTTCGAGCGATTCGAGGAGCTGATAGGCGGGAGGCAGTGTCTTATGCGGGCGGAAGCCGTGCGCCGGGGCGACCATGCCATCGCGTTCGAGCGCCGCGACGATGCTCGACGCCTGGCGGTAACTGATCTCCAGGCGATGTTGCAAGACCAGCGTCGAGGCATAACCCAGGCTGGTGATGATGCGCAGCACCTTGCGGTAGACCTCTTCGTCGGGTGCCTGCTCGCCCTGCGTGATCTCGGCAAAGAAGTTCGGCGGCGCATCAGTTGAAGCCGGCGCGGCGAGCGTTTCGCGCCCGTCATCGCCGGCATCGCTGGCATCCATGGAAAGCGCGCGCAGAATCTCTTCCAGCTCGCCGCGCACCGCTTTCAGCCCATCACGCAGTTTTTGTTTGCCCTCATCTTCAGCCATAAGCAAACCGCCCGCCCGGCTGAATAATATCTTCTACATTTTCCGGCATCTTGTCCACATTCGATTTCGCTGCGCTTTGCTCATCGTAACCGGTGACCTACACCGGCGAGCTGTGGTATACATCTTTGTCGTCGTAACCGAACTGTCCAGTTGTATCGGTCACTTAAAAAACTTCAGGAGGCAAGTATGTCGTCAACAACCCGGTTAAGCGGTATAGACGTTTCTTATTATCAAGAGACGGTGAACTGGCAGAGTGTGAAAGCGGCGGGCAACGCGTTCGCTTTTGCCAGGGCAACCTACGGCAGCTCGAAGGTAGACTCGAAGTTCAGCACCAACTGGCCGGCAATGAAAGCGGCAGGAATCATTCGCGGGGCGTACCACTTCTACGTTTCGGCAAATGACCCGGCGGCGCAGGCGAACCTTTTCCTCCAGACCGTCGGCCATCTGGAAAGTAATGATCTGCCGCCCGTCCTGGATGTCGAAGCCGGGGGCGGCACAACCAATCTCGTCAATGGCGTTCAGCAGTGGCTCGACATCGTTGAGCAGGGGTTGGGGCGCACGCCGATGATCTACACAGGCCCTTCCTTCTGGAATGACAATATGACCAGCGGCTTCGGCAGATACCCGCTGTGGGTCGCGGAGTACGGCGTCTCGACGCCGAAGAAGGTCAACGGCTGGAGCACCTGGGCTTTCTGGCAGTATTCTCAATCCGGGTCAGTGGCGGGGATGAATCCCGTAGACCTCGACTACTTCAACGGCTCGCTCGATGACCTGCTGGCTTTGATCGGGGCGACGGCCAGTGGCCCGTCCACCCCGCTCCTTCCAGAGTCATCGGAAGCGAACACGCCGCCCGCGCAAACAGCGCCGCCGCCAGCGGCCAGCACACAGACTTACACTGTGAAATCGGGCGATACGCTCGGCTCGATTGCCAGTCGCTATGACACGACGGTCGATGCCATCTGCGAAGCCAACGATATCGATAACCCGAATATGATTCAGGTGGGACAGGTTTTAGTCATCCCGGCGTGAAGCCGAGTCTGGCCCGACCGCATCACTGATGGCGCACGCGAAAACGATTGACTTGCCAGGTATTCTTCCCTAATCTTGCGCCTGCATTGATGGAACGGTCGGGCCATGAGCGATTCACTGTTAATCAAAAATGCGACCGTCGTGACGATGGATGCCGGCAACCGCACCCTTGCGGGTGACGTGCTGATCGAAGGCACCCGCATCGCGGCGGTCGGCGCGTCGCTGACGGCCCGCGCCGACGAGACCGTTGACGCGCGCGGTCGCGTGCTGTTGCCGGGACTGGTGCAGACGCACGTTCATCTCTGCCAGACGTTGTTTCGCGGCGCGGCAGACGACCTCGCCTTGATTGACTGGTTAAAGAAGCGCATCTGGCCGATGGAAGCGGCGCACACGCCCGAATCGCTCTATGCCTCGGCGCGGCTCGGCATCGCCGAGATGATCCGCGGCGGCACGACCACAGCGCTGACGATGGAGACGGTCAATCATACCGAAGCGGTCTTCCGCGCCGTCGAAGAGACAGGCTTTCGCGCCACCGTCGGCAAGTGCATGATGGACAAAGGCGACGACGTTCCCGCCGCGCTGCACGAAGAAACAGAGGCTTCGATTGCTGAATCGCTCCGCTTGCTGGAGCGCTGGCATGGCCAAGCCGACGGGCGCATCCGTTACTGCTTCGCGCCACGTTTCGCCGTCAGTTGCACGCGCGGCTTGCTCGAACAGGTGGCGCGGCTGGCGCGTGAGCGCGGCGTCATCGTTCACACCCACGCTTCCGAAAACCGCGATGAGATTGCCCTGGTCGAGCGCGAAACCGGCTTGCGTAATATTGACTACTTAAACGCGGTGGGCCTAGCCGGGCCACACGCGGTGCTGGCGCACTGCGTTCATTTGAGCGACGGCGAGATGGCCGTTCTCAAGCAGACCGGCGCGCATGTCGCGCACTGCCCATCGTCAAATCTCAAGCTCGGATCGGGCCTGGCGCGTGTGGCCGAGATGAAAGCGCAAGGCATCTCGGTGACGCTAGGGGCCGATGGCGCGCCGTGCAACAACCGGCTGGATATGTTCACAGAGATGCGGACGGCGGCTTTGCTGCAAAAAGCCCTGCACGGCCCGGAAGCCTTGCCGGCGCTCACGGTCTTGCGCATGGCGACGACGGACGGGGCGCGGGCGCTGGGGTTGGCCGATGAGATCGGCAGCATCGAAGCGGGCAAGCGCGCCGACTTGATTTTGTTGAATCTCGACCGCCCGCACACGACGCCGCGGCCTGACGTAGTTTCAACAATTGTCTACGCGGCGCAATCGAGCGACGTGGAGATGGTATGGATTGACGGTCGCCGCGTCCTGGACGGAGGCCGATTGACGACGATGGACGAGCGCGAAGTGATCCAGAGCGCGCAAGCCGAAGCCGCACGACTCGCTTCGGTTGTCGGACAGTAAGACGAAGCTGCTCAGGTCAATGACTTCTTTGCGCTGCCACTTCTTGCTCCGTCGCCGCAAAAAACAGCCTGACGGTATCATCCCCGCTCCCGCTGGCCAGCACTTTGCCGTCGGGCGAAAAGGCTACCGATATGACAGAGGCCGCGTGCCCTTGCAGTGTATCTAGCGGCTTGCCGCTGCTCACTTCCCACAGTTTGATCGATTTATCATTGCTGCCGCTGGCCAGCACTTTGCCGTCGGGCGAGAAGGCCACCGAGAAGACTTGAACCGCGCGCTCTTGAAGCGTGTTCAGCAGCCTGCCGCTGCTCGCCTCCCACAGCTTGATAGTAAGATCTTCGCTGCCGCTGGCCAGCACTTTGCCATCGGGCGAGAAGGCCACTGATTTGACAGGGGACTTGTGCCCTTCAAGCGTGTTCATTAGCTTGCCGCTGCTCACTTCCCACAGCTTGATCGTCGTATCCCAACTGCCGCTGGCTAGCAGCTTGCCATCGGGCGAGAAGGCCACCGATGAAACAAAGCCTGCGTGTCCTTCAAGCGTGCTCAGCAGCCTGCCGCTGCCCGCCTCCCACAGCTTGATCGTCTTATCGTAACTGCCACTGGCCAGGAGCTTGCCATCGGGCGAGAAGGCTACCGAGAAGACAGAATTCGCATGCCCTTGAAGTATATTTGGCGGTCTGTTCGTGTCCACCTCCCACAGCTTGATCGTCGTATCCCAACTGCCGCTGGCTAGCAGCTTGCCGTCCGGTGAGAAGATCACCGAGGGGATAGAGTCCGCATGCCCTTGAAGTGTACGCAGTAGCTTGCCGCTGCTCACTTCCCACAGCTTGATCGTCGCATCGTAACTGCCGCTGGCTAGCAGCTTGCCGTCCGGTGAGAAGATCACTGAATAGACAGCATCCGCGTGTCCTTGAAGCGTGTTCCGCAGCCTGCCAGTGCTCACTTCCCACAGCTTAATGGTGTTATCGTCGCTCGCACTGGCCAGGAGCTTGCCATCGGGCGAGAAGGCCACCGATGAGATAGGGGCTTCGTGCCCTCGAAGTGTACGCAGTAGCTTGCCGCTGCGCACTTCCCACAGCCTGATCGTCGCATCGTCGCTCGCACTGGCCAGGAGCTTGCCATCGGGCGAGAAGGCCACCGATGAAACAAAGCCTGCGTGTCCTTGAAGCGTGTTCAGCAGCTTGCCGCTGTCCGCCTCCCACAGCTTGATCGTCTTATCGTAACTGCCGCTGGCCAGGAGCTTGCCATCGGGCGAGAAGGCCACCAATGAGACAGCAGCCCCATGTCCTTCAAGCGTGCTCAGCAGCTTGCCGCTGCCCGCCTCCCACAGCTTGATCGTCTTATCACTGCTGCTGCTGGCCAGCACTTTACCGTCGGGCGAGAAGATCACCGATAAGACAGAATCCTCATGTCCTTGCAGTGTACCTAGCGGCTTGCCGCTGCTCACTTCCCACAGCTTGATCGTCTTGTCCTTGCTGCCGCTGGCCAGCAGCTTGCCGTCGGGTGAATAGGCCACCGATATGACAGGATCGGTGTGCCCCCGGAGTACGGCGGATTCGTCGTGATGCGACCGCCACAGGTAGTACCAATCGAAATCGCGCAAGTCCTCTTCGTCAGGGGCGGGCAGGTAAGTGTTTAACAACTTGTATCCCATCGCCTGATTCTTATCGTCAAATGCTTTTTGCGCGAGGTTCATGTCCGAGACGTAGAGCAGTTGGCGAACCGTGCGCCCTTGCTCGACAGCCTCATTTTTCTGCTGCTCGACCTCATTGGTCTTCTGCTCGGCAACCTTTTTTTGCTTCAAGGCGAAGACCGCCGCGACAATGGCAACCAGGGATAACAGGATCAAGCCGGCGATAGCCAGCCGGCGCCGAACCAGCAAGGCGGTGCGCTGCTGGCGGCTGGCGTCCAGAAACCGCATCGCTCGCTCAAACACCTGCTCAGGTTCGAGCGCCTGCTGCTCTTCTCCTTCCAAAGCGGCGCTCAAATCGGGATGATAACGCCGCGCCCAGGCCGGATTCGGATCGTTCTGCCGCCGCCAGTTCAAGGCGACTTGCAGGGCCGGATCGCGCAGCAGCCCTTCTTTGCCTCTCTCATGCAGCATGGCGGTTTCCGCCAGCCGCTGGTACTGGCGCGCCGACCGCGACTCTGCCTCCACCCACTCGCTCAATCGCGTCCAGACGCGGATCAAGCTTTCGTGCGAAATGTCAATCAAGGTGTCATCGGTCAGCGCGATGTCGGCGGGAGGCATCAGGAAAGACCGGCCCTGGCGGCGGAACGCTTCGATGACGGCGATCACATCCGGCGGCGGCGCAGAGACCGTTTCGCAGAGGTCGCGCAAGGCAATCGGGTTGCGAACCTCACGGTTATCCGGCCCCTTCTCGGTGAGCGCCTTAAAGGTCTTTTCCGCGACCTTATGAAGCGCCTCCGGCAATTCGTTGTAGGCTTCGTCGGCATGCCTGGAGAGCGCCTCGCTCATCCCGCCGATGGCTTCGTAATGACGCAGGTCAACCGGCTCGGCGGCGCGGCCTTCGGCCTGCCAGTTGTCCCAGGTGCGCATCAGCGCGTGTTGCAGGATTGGCAGTTGATCGGGATTATCGCCGACATCATTCAACAGGCGATTGACCAGCCGCGGCGTCATCTCGGCGCCGCCCATCTTCGCCGGGCCGGTGATCGCGGCGCGGCGCTGCTCGTAGGTGAGGCGCGGGACGAGGTACTGGCTCTCGTTGATCGCTTCCGGCAACTCCCAGAACTGCGCGCAGTCGCCCAGGTAGTCCGAGCGCATGGTGAGCACCACATAGATGTTCACCTCAAGCTGGCGCGAGGCTTCGAGCAGTAATTTGACGAAGGCGGCTTTGTCGTTCTCGGCGCTCTCCGGCTTCGTGCCCTGCGCGACTCTGAATAGCTCTTCGAACTGGTCGGCAATGACGATCAAGTTCTCGCTTTCCGGCATGCGGGCCTGGCGCACGGCTTCGACGAGGCCAAGATTGCCGCGCCGCAGCGTGGTTTCGGTGATCGCAATTTGCAGGCTGCGATTCTCTTCATCTTCCGAGCCGAAGGCATCAAGCGAGTTGAGCGCCGCGGCCAGATTGCCCAGCGGGTCATTGCCCGGGCGCATCAGAGCAACGCGCCAGGCCGAGCCCGCTTGCCGCATCATGCCGCCGATCAGCGCCGGCAACAGACCGGCGCGCACCAGCGAAGACTTGCCGCTCCCCGATGTGCCGACCACCGCGAGAAAACGCTGACGGCCGAGCTTCTCGACCAGCCGCTCGCTCTGGTCTTCGCGACCGAAGAAGAGGTAGCTCTCAAGGAACTCAAAGGGCCGCAGTCCGGGGAATGGGTTCGGCGGAATCTCCAGGTCGGCCAGTCTGTCGATACTTTCCTGGATCATTGCCGGGCCTCCCTCGCCCGTTCAATCTCCTCGATGAACGGGGCCAACGACGCCGGCGAGAAGGCGCCGAAGTTGCGGATGACGATGCCGTCCTGGGTTTTGAAGCGCTCCTTGCCGCGGGTCTGCGGCCCGCCCAGGTAGAAGCCTTTGGCGAGCATGGGCTTGGCGCGTTGGTCGCTCGACAGCTTGAGCAAGTCCATGCGCTTCATCTGTAGCCAGCCATCTGTGGTGTTGCCACAATAAGTCAATACGGCATCGCATTCCTGCAAGTATTGCCTATGCATGCTCGGATCGGCATCCTCGGCCATCGAGAACAGCTCGAAGCCGCGCTCGAAGAGGTAGTCTTCGAGCGGCCTGATGGCTTCATAATCCGGCTGATCGCAGATGAGGTAGACCAGCGCCGGAGAGAGGTGGCCATTGCCTGTGGCGGCTTTCCGCGGTTCGGGCGGCGGCGGCGGCGGGTCGAGCTTCTCGCCGATGAAGGTTTTCAGGTCTTCGAGCTTGAGTTGCAAAAGCACGGCCCCGGCGGGCAGGTTCCAGTGGTTCGACAAGGCGCTGATAAATTTTTGCTGGCGCTCGTCGGCGGAATCAAGCCCCTGCGGCATCCAGACGATTTGCGAGAAACCTGCCGCACCGCAGCGCGCCGCACCCAGCTCCTGCTGAAGCTCGACAATCGATTTGGACTCGCCTTCGGGAACAATGCCATAGTTGGCGCCGACCAGATGCACGGCGAGCTGGCTGGCGGCAAGATAGTCGTTCACCTCGTCGCGCAGCCGTTGATCGAGCGGCAGTGGTCGGTCAGGCAAAACGCGATGCCCGTTGAGCTCTAACTCGCGCCGAATGCGGTCGCGGTCGGCGATGAGGTCAGAGGTCGTCTCGGCGAGGTAGACGGTTTTGCCGGAAGGTTGGACGGCGGGCGTCTGCGGGTCGCGCAGGCGTTCGATCAATTCTTTGATGTCTTGCGCCAGGTCTTCAAGCTTGTCCCAGTAGCGCTTATCACGGTTCGGGCCGGTCTCGTGGCTGAACTCGCGGAAGCGGTTGGTCGCCTGATCCACCGCGAAGAATTCGTAGCCCAACAAGGGCTGTAACTCCGGCGGGTGCTCATCGCGGGGGATGGGCGTCTTAATGACCTTAAAGATTCTCGACTTATCATCAAAGCGGACGCCGCCGTTGGCCACCGCTTGCCGGTAAAACTCCCGCAGCTCTCTCTGGCACCATTCCGACTTCATGTAACGCGGCGAGAGAATGCTGATGATAGAGGCAACTTGGGCAAGTTTATCAAGCAAGGTGTCGCCGAAATAATCGTTACCCTGGAGCTTGGGGTCGCGCCAGATTCTCGCCGGGTCGCCGAGAAGCTGCGCCAGCCTGATCGCCAGCCTCTTGTGAAGAAGGTCGATCCATCCTTCCTCCGAGCCATCGAAAGTTTCATTATCGATATGTGTGTAGCTGATGAAGAGATCGTGCTCGAACACCAGACGGCTCCTAATCTATAACTGCTGCCAGTCGCCAAGAGACCCGCACAGGAAGAAATGACGGGCGGATTATAACGCAGATCAAGTTTGTTGTCTTAGAAAGAATCTACAAAAGCGGCGCGCGCTACAGATCGGTGTGGTGATTGAAAGTCGGGCCTGGCCGTGCCGGGATTTATAATACGACGCCGAACTGCTCGCGCAAAATCGCCGCGATCTCTAATTCGTCGGTTAGCTCGCGCTCCGTGCGCTCGCCGCCCGCCGTAGTAATCAAGCGATTGTTCGTCAGCGTCACGCGCCCGTCTACGGTTGCCAGCGAGCAAGTGCGCTTTTGCGTGAACGACGACAGCGGCGAGGTCTGATGATAGCGGCACATCTCCTGATAATCGCCGTACTCGTAAGCCTGCAAGGGGAAACGATACTCCGGCAGCCATCGGTCGCCGGCGCGCTGCTCAAGGATGTGATGCTCGCCGTCCTGACGTATGCGGTACGAGCCAAAAGCCTGCGCCTGCTCGCCCTCTTCAGCAAGGCGCAGCGGCTCGCGGAAGCCTTCGCCAAAACCGACGTCTGCAAGCCACAGCTCATCCAGCTCGACCAGCAGTGCCATGTGATCGAATAGCGGGCCGAAGCTACCATCAGCCCGTCCGACACCCGCAGCCAGCTTCTTGACGTTGAACCCCAGCTCGCTGAGCAGCGCCGCGAACGCGCCATTCAATTCGTAACAGAAGCCGCCGCGCCGGCGCTCGACCACCTTGGCATACAAACGCTCGTCGTCCAGCACGATCTCGCGCCCGAGATGAATGTCGAGATTCTCGAACGGCACCGCCAGCAGATGCGCGCGGTGCAGGTCGCGCAGGGTTGCGGCGGTCGGCTCAATCGCGCCGTGATAATTGATGCGCTCAAGATAAGCCGTTACGTTCATGCAAAGAAGGATTTCACGGCAGCCACAGCTTTTGCAACCGCAGGCTTCCTGGGAGCGCAGGCATCCTGCCTGCTGGCCTTACGCTTGCGAACGTATGCAGGCTAGAAGCCTGCGCTCCCAGGAGCTTGCAACCACCGACTTGTCAGTGTGAGGCCGGGCGCGTAAACTAGGGCGCATCTCTGGAGGCTTGTGAATGGCAGTCGGGCAAAATGTCTTACGCAAAGAGGGCGTCGAGAAGGTGACGGGCGCGGCCCGTTACATAGACGACATCGCGCTCGACCGCATGATGTACGGCAAGACGATTCGCAGCCGCGTCGCTCGCGGCCACATCAAAGCCATCACCTTTGATCCGAGCTACGACTGGTCACGCACAGTCATTGCCGATTACCGCGACATCCCCGGCGCCAACTATGTCGCGCTGATTGAAAACGATCAGCCGCTGCTCGCCGAATCCTTGATCCGCCATCATGCCGAGCCCATCCTACTGATTGCCGCCGAAAGCAAAGCCGAAGCCGAAGCCGCCGCGCGCCACATTCGCATCGAATATGATGAGCTGCCGCCGGTCTTGACTATCGAAGCGGCGCTTGCCGGCAGCGAGATAATCTACCCGCCCGACAACATCTTCAAGCGCTTCCTGATCGGGCGCGGCGACATCGATGGAGGCTTTGCGCGCGCCGACCTGATCGTTGAAGGCGAATACCGCGTGCCGCATCAGGAACAGCTCTACATCGAGCCGCAAGGCATGATCGCCATTCCCGACAATGGCGCGATGACGGTTATGGGCTCGATGCAGTGCCCTTACTATATTCACAAGGCGCTCAAGCAATTGTTCAATCTCGCCGACGAGCAGGCGATTGTCATTCAGACGACGACCGGCGGCGGCTTTGGCGGCAAGGAAGAGTATCCTTCGGTGATCGCCGCGCACGCCGCTTTGCTGGCGCACAAGGCGGGTCGCCCGGTGAAGCTCATCTATGACCGCGCCGAAGACATCGCCGCAACCACCAAGCGCCATCCCGGTATCATTCGCCACCGCACAGGCGTCCGCCGCGACGGCACGCTCACCGCGAGCGAGATAGACATCGTGATAGACGGCGGCGCTTACGTGACGTTGACCCCCGTCGTCTTGTCGCGCGGCGCGATTCACGCGCTCGGCCCCTACGCTTGCGACAACGTCCGCATCACGGCGCGCGCGGTCGCCACCAACACGCCGCCCAACGGCGCGTTTCGCGGCTTCGGCGCGCCGCAGGTCGCCTTCGCTTACGAGATGCACATGGAGAAGATCGCCGCGACGCTCGGCATCGCGCCGCTTGAGCTGCGCCGCATCAACATGCTCGGCGAAGGCGGCGTAACCGCGACGGGGCAGCGCCTGACGGTGAGCGTCGGCGCGCGTGAGGTGCTCGATGCCGCGATTGAAAGCTCGGACTATCACGAGAAGCGCGCCGCGGCTCACGCCTTCAATCAGCAAATGGAAGACGCATTACAATCCGCGAGCCCGCCGGCGGACAACAAGCGGCGCGGCGTCGGCTTGTCGTTCTTCTTTCACGGCGCGGGCTTCACCGGCAGCGGCGAAGCGCGGATGAAAGCCAGGGCCGGCGTCGAGATCACTCGTGATGGCGGCGCGCGTATCCTTACGGGCTCGACTGAAATCGGCCAGGGCGTGCGGACGATCTTCTGCCAGATCGTCGCCGACGAGCTCGGTATGGCTTTCGATCAAGTCGAGATCGAAGAGGCCGACACCTCGAAGGTGCCCGACAGCGGGCCGACGGTCGCTTCGCGGACGACGATGGTCGTCGGTCGCGTCGTGCAACTGGCGGCGCGCGAGGCGAAAGAGAAGCTGACGCGCTTTGTCGCCGAGCGCTTCGGCGCGGCGGAAGCCGCGTTGATTAAAGGCCGCTTTATGGCGGGCGATACATGGTTAGCCGACTTCGACGAGATGCTGCGCGAATACGTCGCGCAGCACGGCTCGCTGGTCGCTTACGCGCAATATGCCAGCCCGCCGGGCATCCATTGGGACGACGAGACCTATTCGGGCGACGCTTACCCGGTCTATTCCTGGGGCGCTGAAGTCGCCGAAGTCGAAGTCGACCTGGACACCTGCGAAGTCATTGTTACCCACATCACGACGGCGCAAGACATCGGGCGAGCGATCAACCCTGTGCTTGCCGCCGGGCAGATCGAAGGCGGCACATTGCAAGCGGTCGGCTATGGCTTGCTCGAAGAGGTGGTGTGGGACAAAGGCCGCGTCGTCAATAATCGCTTGACGAATTACATCATCCCGACCGCGCTCGACGCGCCGGAGATGCAAACGATCATCGTCGAGAAGGCGTACCCGCACGGCCCGTTCGGGGCTAAAGGCGTCGGCGAATTGCCGATGGACGGCGGCGCTCCGGCCATCGCCGCGGCGGTCTTTGACGCGACGGGCGCGTTCCTCAGCGAAATCCCCATCACCCCCGAACGCTTGCAGGCGGCGCTGGAAGAAGCATGAGAATCACGTTTCACATCAACGGCAGCGAGCGCGAGGTGGATGAGCCGCCAATGCGGCGCGCGCTTGACGTGCTGCGCGAAGCGTTGCGGCTGACGGGCACCAAGGAAGGCTGCGGCGAAGGCGAGTGCGGCGCTTGCTCGATTCTGGTTGACGGCGAAGTCGTCAACTCATGTCTCATCCCCATCTGCCAGTTGCAAAGCACACGCATCATCACGGTCGAAGGGCTGGCGCGCGATGATCGCTTCGACCCGCTTCAGCAAGCCTTTCTCGAAACCGGCGGCGCGCAGTGCGGCATCTGCACGCCCGGCATGTTGATTGCGGCGCGCGCCCTGCTTGATGCGCGCCCCAACCCGACACGCGACGAGATTAAAGAAGCCATTGCCGGCAATCTCTGCCGCTGCACCGGCTATGTAAAAATCATTGACGCCATCGAACAGGCCGCCAAAACAAAGAGGTAAGCGAATGGATGACGAATTACGAGAACTCCGCGAGCGCGTGACGCGGATGAGCGACGCCGAGTTGTGGCGCATGGTCGGCAAAGATCGTCGCGAGTACCGCGCCGAAGCCGTGCAGTTCGCCCGCGAAGAACTCGACGCGCGCCAACTCACCGAATCGGCTGAAGCCGATGACGATGAGGGTGACGACGAATCGAATGCGAGCGCGGCCAATGGCGCGGCAGTCGCGCATCAGCCGTGCAACGTTTGCGGCGGCATGATGCGCCGGGCGGCGCTGTTTGCCGACCGCGAGATCACCGTCTACTTCGACGACACCGAAGAAGAGCGCTTCGTCGAAGCCGAAGTGTGCAGCGCCTGTGGCAACGTGCGGCTGATGGTTGACCTGGACACAGACGTTCAGGAATGACGCTCGCCCGCTTGCGTGATGGCTTATGACCGAAACCCCGACCGCTTATTCAGTTGAAACGCTCGCCGAAGCTTACGCCGTGTTGGCCGAGCAAGGCAGCCGTGTGCGGGTGATCGCCGGGGGCACCGACCTGATGGTCTTGATGAACGCGCAGCAGCTCGCCGCGGCGAGCTTTCTCGACATCTGGCGCGTCGGCGAATTGCGCGGCATCAGCGACGAAGGCGACAACCTGCGCATCGGCGCGCTGACGACTTACACTGAATTGATCCGCTCACCGCTCATCCAAGCGCATGCCCCGTCACTGATCGCGGCATCGCGCACCATCGGCGCAGTGCAGATTCAAAATCGCGGCACGCTTGGCGGCAATATCGTCAACGGCTCGCCGGCAGGCGATAGCTTACCGGTGCTGGCGGCTTATGATGCCGAGCTGGAGATTGGCAGTATTCGCGGCGGGCGGCGCGTGGCGTTCAACACGTTTTACACGGGCTATCGCCAGACGGTGCTGGCGGCAGACGAGCTACTGGTCGCCGTGCGCTTGCCGAAGCTGACGGCGGGCGAGCGCGATTTCTTCTTCAAAGTCGGCACGCGGCGCGCCCAGGCCATCTCGAAAGTCGTGATGGCGGCCCGCGCCCAGGCAAGCGGGAGGGTGATCGAAGCGATTCGCATCGCCATCGGCAGCGTCGCGCCGACCGTCATTCGCGCGCCCCAGACCGAAGCCCTGCTTACGGGACAAACGATCTCACCCGACCTCATCAAGCGAGCGCAAGCGGCGATTGCCGGCGAAGTCTCGCCCATCACCGACCTGCGCTCGACCGAGTATTATCGCCGCACGGTGACTGGCACGGTGCTGGCGAAATACCTGAGGCGGCTCGGCAGTGATTGAGTGAGACCTGGGAGCGCGGGCGTCTCGCCCGCCGGTCTTGCGCTTGCGCGAAGCGGCGGGCGAGACGCCCGCGCTCCCAAGCTGCAAGCTAACCGCCTTGCGCGACAGCCGCTTTAATTATCCAGCCCTTTGACGCGATCAACCTTCCACGTGCCGGCTTCCTGCTTGAGCGTCAGTTGCAGGTGGCGGCTCATCTGCGGGCCGGTGAGCGCGACCTTCGCCGTCGCAATGGTCGTCTTGACGACGACGTTCGACACCGTGATGTTCTTCTCCCAATCCTTGTCCCAGTCCTGCGCGTCAATAAAGTAATCGCCGTCCAGCCCGTCCGGCCCTTTCGCCATGCGGTCAATCGCCGCGATCAAGCGCGCCGTCACATACTTGCGCATCACAGGACGCTCGCCGGTCAGCGGGTCTTTTTCTTGATTGAGCGCGTGAACGTACCACTGATAAAACTCGCGGATCACCACATCCGGCGTGCGTGCGGGTACGGCGACGGCTTGCGCCAGCGATGGCGCGGCAACAATCAAGGCAAACAGGACTAACATCATCACTCGCAATCTCATTAACGAAGCTCGCATTTCCCTGCTCTCCTATTCTTCTTTCAATGTCGCAACCTTGAGCAGCCATTCGTCGGGATCGATCACGACGCGCGGCGGCTTGCGGTCAAGCTTGAACGTGAAGGTCTGCTCGCGCTCCTTGACTTCGACGGTCTCGCGCCGCGCTTTGTTGTCTGCGGCGAATTCGATTTCCACAGGCATCTGAAAAAGCGCCGCCTGCTTCTGCGTGATGCGCAGCCGCAACTCGCCATTGTCCCAGTGCCACGCCGCATCATAGACCGGATAGCCCGCGCCGTAGATCCATTGCTTGAAAAACCAGTCGAGCTCGCGGCCGGCGGCGCGCTCCATGGCGCTCTGAAAGTCTGCGGTCAGCGCATTGCGGTCTCGATAAGCGCGGTAGTAGTCGCGTATCCCCGCGAAGAATTTCTGATCGCCCATCAGGTGCCGCAGCATATGCAAGACCCAGCCGCCCTTCTGATAGTTATTCGCATTCAACAGCGCGAACAGGTCGGTGAGGCTCGGATCATAAATCGGGCGCGGGTTGCTGCCGTAGGCTTGCAGGTAAGCCGCTTTGTCGTCGAGCATCTCGCGGACGAATCGCTCGCGCCCCTCGGCATGCTCGAAGAACAGCTTTTCAAAGTAGGTCGCAAAGCCTTCACTCAGCCACAGGTGGTGCCAATCGCTTTCGGTCACCGAATCGCCAAACCACTGGTGAGCGATTTCGTGGGCCACCGTCTTTTCCAGCTTGCCGCTGCCGTTGAAGGCTTTTTCGTCAAAGAAGATGGCACTCGAATTCTCCATGCCGCCAAAGCGCGTCGAAGATTCGACCAGCGCCAGCTTCTCGAACGGGTAAGGGCCGATCAGGTTTTCGTAAAACGCCAGCATCCGCAAGGCGCGGCCAAAGTCTTTCAAGCCGCCCACGCGGTCTTTCGGGTAGAGGTAATAAGTCAGCCGCGTGCCGTTCCACGTGCCGGCGTTGATGACAGCGAACTCGGTCGCGCCAATCACCATGCAGTAAGTCGGAATGGGCGTGGCTTCGCGCCAGTGCGTCAGCCGCGTGCCATCCTGATTGTTCGTCGTTTCGATGAGCGCGCCGTTGGCAATCACGTCGTAGCGCGCCGGCGCGGTGACGAAGAATTCGACCGTCGCTTTGTCGTAAGGATGATCTATGGCGGGGAACCAGTGGTGGGCGCGGTTCGGCCAGTTGTCGGCAAACGCCGCGCGGTCGCCGAATTTGTTGGCCTTGATAAACAGGCCGTCTTTCGGCGAGCCGTGATAGCGCAGGCGGACGCGGCACTGCTCACCCCGATGATACGCATCCGCGAGCTGTACCGTGAGCCGGTCGCCCGCTTGCGTAAACGTCGCGGCGCGGTCGCCGACGCTCACCGCATCAACCGCGAGGTCTGCAAAATCGAGCGTGATGCTTTTCAGGTTTTCTTCGTTGATGGCGAAGAGAATTTCGGTGTCGCCGCGAATCTGAGCACCGGCCTCTTGCAGCTCAAGCCGTATGCGGTAATCCAGGGCGTCAATGGCCGGAACGCGCGTGTAGGTGTCGCGCGCCGGCGCCGGCACGAGCGTCAGCCAAACCAGCGCCATGGCCAAACCGAGGAAGCGTTTCATTGCCAGGTGATCCTCCGAACCGTCAAAGCGTCTGCGCATCATAAGCCGCCGCGGTCGCCGCGCGCAACCACCCGGCAAACTCCGGCGGCGCGCCGGCGACGGAATGTTGCGCTGCCGGCCCGTCGTTTGCGATACTTGGCTCGCCGAACCGTTCGCCCCCGTGTCCAGAATTTGTCCCGACTTTCTCGTGTGCCCGGCGTCTAAACCGTAGACACAACAAAACGCTCCGCAGAGGTTACAAGGAATGAATCGAGCCAGATCGCTTGCGGTCGTCTGTCTCACGCTGATTGTCACCCTCGCCGGCGGCCTGTTCGACCTGGGCCGCGCCGCCAACCCACGCGGGCCCCTGCCGCGCTCGGCCGCCGCGACGCCTGTGAGCGTCCTGACTCATCACAACGACCGCCAGCGCACCGGCGCTAACCTGCTGGAGACGACGCTGACGACGGCCAATGTCGAGGTCAATCAGTTCGGCAAGCTCTTTACGCGCACGGTCAGCGGCTACATTTATGCGCAGCCGCTCGTCGCCACAAACGTCAACCTGCCGGGCGTCGGCGCGCGCAACATCGTCTACGTCGCCACCGAGAGCAACAACGTTTATGCCTTTGACGCGGACGATTCGGACGCCGCCTCGCCTTACTGGCAGATCAACCTCGGCGTGCCGATGCCGAGCGACGACATCTTTCCGGGCTATCACGACCTCACCCCTGAAATCGGCATCACCGCGACGCCAGTGATCGATGCGGCGAGCAACACGATCTACGTCGTGGCTAAGACCAAGGAGGTCGCAACCGCCACTTATCACCACCAGTTGCACGCGCTTGATCTGGCGACCGGCGGCGAGAAATTCGGCGGCCCGATTGAGATCAACGCCAGTGTCCCTGGCACCGGCAGCGGCAGCAAAAACGGCATGGTCGCCCTGGATCACCTGCACCAGTTGAACCGCCCCGGTCTGCTGCTGCTCAACAATGTGGTTTACATCGCCTTTGGCTCGCACGGCGACGCCGACCCCTATCACGGCTGGGTGCTCGGCTACGACGCGACGACCTTGCAGCAGGTAGCGGTCTTCAACACGACGCCCGACGGCGCCGAAGCCGCCATCTGGCAGGGCGGGCAAGGGCTGGCCGCCGACCCCACAGGCAATATCTATCTGGTAACGGGCAACGGCTCGTTCGACGTAGATCAGGGGGGCCGCAGTTACGGCAACGCCGTCATCAAGCTGAACGGCATGGGAGGGCTGACCGTCGCCGACTGGTTCGTCCCTTACAACGTTGATCAGCTCAAGTGGCAGAAGCCAGCAAGGGTCGGCAAGGCGGTCGCGCCGAAGAACCTTTACGACATTGATCTGGGGGCCGGCGGGCCGCTGGTGTTGCCGGGAACCAACCTGCTGTTGATCGTCGGCAAAGATCATGTGCTGCGGCTGTTCGACCGCAACAACCTCGGCCACTACTCCGCGGATCACAATGCGAATATGCAGGAGTTCTCGGCGACGAGCTCGCTTTTCATGGGCGCGCCGATCTACTGGAACGGCGGCGACGGGCCGCAGATTTATTTATGGGGCGCGGGCGATCACTTGAAAGCCTACCGCCTGATCGACGGCCTGTTCGAGACAACGCCGGCATCGCAAAGCACGTTTGCGGGCGTCTTCGGTTACTCGAACTCGGCGCCGCTGTCTTTAACGGCCAACGGCATCCAGGCGGGCAGCGGCATCGTCTGGGCGCTGTGCGCTTATAGCGGCGATGCCAACGGACAGACGGTGCCGGGCATCCTGCGGGCTTTCGACGCCACAGACCTTTCAAGAGAGTTGTGGAACAGCAAGCAGAACGCGGCGCGCGACGACATCGGCAGCTTTGCCAAGTTCAACCCGCCGACCATCGCCAACGGCAAAGTCTACGTGCCGACCTTTTCGGGCCAGCTTCATGTTTACGGCCTGCTGCCGGTGATCGCCCCGGTCGGCGCGGCCTTTGAGGAGTCAGGCGACGAAGGGCGCATCCAGGTCAGCGCGACGCCGGGGATTCACTGGACGGCGCAAACGACCGACCCCTGGATCATGCTCAAGACGGCGAGCGGCAACGGCGACGGCGAAGTCACCTACATCGTCAGAGACAACTTTGCCGGCAGCCCGCGCGCAGGAACGATCAGCGTCGCCGGCAGAACCTTTACGATTGAACAGGCGGGCAATATAGAGGCCGATTGCGCCTACGCGATTGCCCCGTCTTACACGACGGTCGCGGCGCAGGGCGGCGGCGGCGGCATCAATGTCTCTACGCAGGCGCATTGCAGCTGGCAGGCTGAGAGCAATGTGAGCTGGATCACTATCACCTCAGTCTGTTGCGGCATCGGCAATGGCCAGGTCACCTATACGGTCGCCGCCAACACCGGCGCGGGGGGACGAAAAGGCATCATCACCGTCGGCTCGCAGAGCTTCGCCGTCAAGCAGGCCGGCCCGTGAGCCGCGCCCCAATCACCTGATCCGTCAAATAATCCGCCTAGGCAGTCCGCGCCTCCGTCTGCTAGAGTAGCGCCGAAAGCAGCTCCTGAAGCAAGCAGCGCGACCGACAGAGAAAGGAACCCGCAAGCGGACGGCTTATGCTCAAATGGGACCGCAATCGCAAAACCGCCAAATCAATTCTCGACCGCATCGGCTACACGCCGATGGTGCGCCTGAACCGCGTCACCGCCGAGGTTGAGCCGGAAATCTGCGTCAAGCTCGAATACTTCAGCCCTTCGGGATCGCTCAAGGATCGCATCTACCTGAACATGATCGAAAAGGCCGAGCGCCGCGGCGACCTGAAAAAAGGCATGACGATACTGGAATGCTCGACCGGCAACGCCGGCATCGCCTGCTCGTTTGTCGCCGCGGTTAAAGGCTACCCGTGCGTCATCGTCATGCCCGAGGGCATGAGCGAGGAGCGCAAGAAGATGGCCGTAGCTTACGGCACCGAAATGGTCTATACGCCGGGCGGCGAGTCTGACGTTGATCTCGCCTTGCAACGGCTTGAAGAGATACGCCAGCAAGACCCCGCGAAATACTGGATGCCGTCGCAGTTCGACAACCCCAATAACATCAAGGCGCATTACAAGACGACCGGCCCGGAAATCTGGGAACAGACGCGCGGCAAGATTAACGCCTATGTCGCCACGCAAGGCACCGGCGGCCAGCTCACAGGCATTGGCCGCTACCTGCGCGAGCGGAAGAAAGGTGTGAAGCTCTATGCCGGCGAGCCTGCCGAATGCCCGCTGCTCTCCCGCCGCGAGTGGGGCGAGCACAAGATCGAAGGCATCGGCGACGGCTTTGTGCCGCGCGACCTCGATCTCAGCCTGCTGAGCGGCGTCGTCACGATCACTTCCGAAGAAGCGATCACTATGGCGCGGCGGCTGGCGCGAGAAGAAGGCATCTTCTGCGGCATCTCGTCGGGCGCGAATGTCGTCGCGGCGATCAAGGTGGCCAAGCGGCACCCGAAGATGCGGCGCATCGTCACCATGATCTGTGACACGGGCCAGCGTTACTTCTCGACCGAGCTATGCGGCTCGCCCAAGCATGTCGAGTCGCCCGTGCGCGAGCACCCGGTGGACGACTACACACGCGAGCAGTTGGACAAATATCAAAGCACGTGGGAAATCATTGAGTAGGAGGCAGGAGGCAGGAAGCAGGAGGCAGGAGGTGACGAACGATTTAGCATCCTTCAAGCCTAATGTTGCAATCTCAAAGACAAAGGCTCATTCTTTCCGTTACTGCTTCCTGCCTCCTGCTTCCTGCCTCCTGCCTCCTTGAGTCTCAGACCAGCATGAGCAACCTAATTGGCTTCAGATGCTTTGAATGTGGGCGGCAGTTTCGCCGGGATGAAGTTGAATACGTCTGCGCCGCGTGCGGCGGCAATCTCGACGTGCTTTATGATTATGACGCGGTCGGCGCGCGACTGACGAAAGCGCGGCTGGCGGCAAATCACGACTTCTCGATGTGGCGCTACCGCCCGCTCTTGCCAGTAGCTGATTCGTCACCTGTGCCGCCGCTCGCCGTCGGCTGGACGCCGCTCTACGATTGCCCGCCGCTCGCCGCCGAGCTATCGATCAAACAGCTCTTCATCAAAGACGACGGGCGCAACCCGACCGCTTCATTCAAAGATCGGCCAAGCGCGCTCGCCGTCGTCAAAGCCGTCGAAGCGCAAGCCTCTATCATTACCACCGCCTCGTCGGGCAACGCCGGCAGCGCGCTCGCAGGAATGTGCGCCAGCACGGGGATGCGCTCGGTCATCTTCGTGCCGGCCTCCGCGCCCGCGGCCAAGGTCGCGCAACTGGTCATCTACGGCGCCAGAGTGGTGCTGGTCGAAGGCACCTATGACCAAGCGTACGACCTCTGCCTTGCCGCCGCCGCTCGCTTCAACTGGTATCAACGCAGCACAGGCTTCAACCCCTACACGCGCGAAGGCAAGAAGACGGCGGCGCTGGAAATCTGCGAGCAGCTCGACTGGCAGGTGCCCGACAAAATTCTGGTCAGCGTCGGCGATGGCAACATCATTAGCGGACTGTGGAAAGGCTTCAATGATTTTCACCGCCTCGGCTTCATTGACCGATTGCCGCAACTGATCGGCGTGCAGGCGGCGGCCGCGCCGGCCATCGTTGACGCCGCGAATTCGGATGGCGTGGTGCGCAACGGCGCGGCGCACACGATTGCCGACAGCATCAACGTCGGTCAGCCGCGCGACGGGCGCGCCGCTGTGCGGGCGATTCGCGAGTCGGGCGGCTGCGGGGTCAAAGTCACAGACGACGAGATGCTTGCCGCCATGGCCAGGCTTGCGCGCGCCACCGGCGTGTTCGCAGAACCGGCTGCTACAGCCAGTTTCGCGGGATTGGTGAAGCTCTGTGACGCCGGCACAGTGGCCGCCGACGAGCGCGTGCTGCTGGTGATTACCGGCAACGGCTTGAAAGACATCGAGTCAGCGCGCCGCGCCGTGAGCGAGCCGCTGCGCGTGCGTCCCGATTTAGACGAGTTCATCGAGTTGTTTGCGCGCGGCTGAAACGATCATTCCTATGAGCCCACATCCGCCCAAAAGTTACCTGCTGAAATCCGCAACCCTGTTGAGGCTGGCGCCAGCCGCGGTCGAGCGCGCCGACCTGCGCATACGGGATGGTCGCATCGTCAAACGCGGCACACGCTTGCGCGCCAGCGCCGATGATGAAGTGATTGACCTGAGCGGCAAGCTCCTGCTTCCCGGCATGGTCTGCGCCCACACCCATCTGTATTCGGCGCTGGCGCGTGGCATGCCCGCGCCGCCGCGTGTGCCTGCGAACTTTCGCGAGATTCTTGAGCTGGTCTGGTGGCGGCTGGATCGCGCGCTCGATGAAGAGACGATCTATTGGAGCGCCGTCGCCGGCGCAATGGATGCGGCGCGCGCCGGCACGACCTGCCTGTTCGATCATCACGCCTCGCCTTCGCACATCAAAGGCTCGCTCAGCATCGTGCAGGAAGCCATGGCCGCCATCGGTCTGCGCGGCGCACTCTGTTACGAGATCACCGACCGCGGCGGCGCCCGCAAGCGCATGGCTGGCATCAACGAAACACGCGACTTCGCGCGCTGGACGAACGCGCCGGGGCAAGCATCGACGGCGACCCGTTCCGACCGTCAGTTTCGCGCCCTGGTTGGCGCGCACGCTTCCTTCACGCTGTCTGATGAAGCGTTGGCCGCCTGCGCCGAGATGATCCGAGAAACCGGCGCGGGATTGCACATCCACGTCGCAGAAGATGGCTATGACGTGGTACACGCGCGGGCAAACTATGGCCTGGGTGTGGTCGAACGGCTGGCCCGTTTCGACGCCTTGAACGATCAAACGATTCTGGCGCACGGCGTACACCTGAGCAAACGCGACATCCGCATCGCCCGCCATGCCGGCGCATGGTTTGCCCACAATCCGCGCTCGAACATGAATAACCAGGTCGGCTATGCGCCGGTCGCTGAGTTCGGCGAGCGCGTCGTGATGGGCACGGATGGCATCGGCGCGGATATGTTCGACGAAGCGCGCTTCGCTTTCTTCAAAGGCAGCGACGCGCGGCTGCCGCGTGGCGCGGGCGACTGGCTGTCGGTGCTGGCGAACAATCAGCGGCTGGCCTCGCAAACTTTCGGCGTCGAGATGGGAACGCTCGACGAAAATGCTGCGGCCGATCTTGTGGTGATGGACTATCGCAGGCCGACGCCGCTCACGGCTGAAAACCTCGCCGGGCATTTCATGTTTGGCATGAGCTCAGCGATGATCGAGAGCGTCATGGTCGCGGGACGTTTCATCATTCGCGACCGCCGGGCGGCTTACCCGGAAGCGGCGCTGTACGAACGGGCGCAACAGGCGGCGGCCAAGTTGTGGAAAAAACTACAGCGCTCGCGCCCGTGATAAGCGAGATGCGTTTGCTCCTGAAGGGTGTGATTAATCGCTAAACGTCCAGATGGCGGTGCGGTCGGCGTTGAATTGCAAGGCGGTCTTGTCGAAGCGGTAGCGTTGCTCTCCGGTCTTCGCGTGACGCAGCGAGAACTTTACGGCAATGATGCCGCGCGTCTCGGCTTTCGGCTCGACAAAGATGAAGGCGATGCCCGGCCCCTCGCATCGCATCTCGCCGGCGACTACGCGGTAGCCGAACGCCGCGCACATCTTAATCAGGTGGCGGCGTTCGGCTTCGGGCAGAGCGAGCGTGATCTCTTTCACATCTTCGAGGAGCTTCTGTCGGCGGTGATCGTCTTCGCCGATCTTGGCGGCGTAGCGTTCAAGAACCTCGGCGCGGGTGATGCCGCGCGTCGTCGGCTTAAGGTCGCCGTACCAGTCATCGAGAAAATGTTCGCGGTATTCCATCACCCAGGTTTGCAGCAGCGGCGAGGCTTGCCCGGCGTTCGTCATGTAGAACCAGTCTACGTCGCGGTCGCCCGTGCGCCTGGTGACGGGGATTATGGCGACCGGCAGGGCAAGCGTCTTTTCGAGGCGCGGCTTCAAGCGCAGGCTGGCGCCCGCTGCCTCGACGCCAAAGGCGACGCCGCTCGCTCCTACGCTGCGGCCCAGGCTGCCCCCGGCTTCGAAAAATTCGAAGTAGGTATGGGCGCCATAAAAATAACTACCGGTATAGGTCATGTCCTTACGCACAGTGGTGCGCTGCTCGAACGGCGCGAAGGCGTCGCGCAGGAATGGCGACGATTCAATCGCTTTATAACTTTCGGTGTCGAGCGTCAGGAAGAAGTGATTGAGATAAACCGTGTCCATCGTTTCACCGGAGGCCGGCGCGCGCCCTGTGGCCTGCGCCATCACTGCGCCAGCCGTCGTAACCAGCAGCAGCAACCGCGCCGCGAGCTTGATGAGTTGTCGCTTGCTCCACATCTGGCGATCCGCCCGGCTGACGATATGATTCGAAGCCGATTCGCGCATAGCATAACGCGACTTCGGCGAAACGCCAATCGGCAATGATGCGCTCCATTGCATGGCGAGGCGATTGGATTTGAGGTAACATAGCGAGCCATGACGGCAAAGCGGCAAAACCGATATGCAAGCTGGCGGGCGCTCTGGGCGACGCTGGCCCTGCTGTTCGGCGCAATGGCCGCGCCTGTGGCGCTTGCCGGCAGCTCGTCTGTTGATGTCTGCGCGATGGCCTGTTGCGTCGAGAAAGGCCATTGCTGCTGCACGCCACGTCATGCCTTCGTCGAAGGGCGGGCGGCTGACGGCAGGCCGCGCCTCGCCGCCACGGAAATCGCCGCCCCTTGCCCGGAAGGCTGCGCCGCGCCATCGGCCTCTTCCACTTTTTTAAAACGCCAGGCGCTCCGCTCTACTGACCATCGAATCGAATTTGTCGCCGCGTCGTTTAGCCAGATGCCCCTGAGTGGCGCACGGACGCAAGCGACCGCCAGCGCCAGCGCCGCGCCGCGTGCGCCGCCGCCCCTCTCCATCCGTCAAGCCGCGTAATTCTCGCGAATGAATGTTCGCTCGGCGGGCTGCCGAGGGCAGGGCTTTATGGCCTCGCCCGTGCAGTCACATTATCCTGCCTGCGGAGGGGTGCCGGCTGACAATGGCTTTGCCGCAGGATCATCGTTTGATAATGGAGAGACTATGCGCAGGAGAGTGGCCTGTTATTTGATCGTTCTTATTCTGATCTGTCCCTTGCAGACGCTGGCATCGATCTTTGGTGATGTGCGCGGCGTCGTGCGCGACCCGCGGCAGCAAGTGATTGCGGGCGCGACGGTGACGCTGCGCTCGCGCACCTCGGATTTTTCTCAACGCGCACAGACCAGCGACCGCGGCGAGTTCTTCTTTCGCGCCATCCCGCTGGGCGAGTACCTGCTGACTATCGAGGCCAAAGGCTTTCACGCCATCGAGCAGCCGGTCACGGTGATTTCCGGCAGCGCGCCCACGGTTGAGATTCAATTAGAAGTCGCGCCGCTGTCACAGCAGATCAACGTCACGGCCAATCCTGAACAGGTAGCCGCCGAATCGGTCACGCCGACGACGCTGGTCAACCGCGAGCAGATCGCCCGCACGCCCGGAGCCGACCGCAGCAACAGCCTGACAATGATCAGTAATTTCGTGCCCGGCGCGTACACGACGCACGACCAGTTGCACATCCGCGGCGGCCATCAAGTGACATGGCTGGTGGATGGCGTGCCGGTCGCCAACACCAACATCGCCAGCAATGTCGGCTTGCAGTTCGATCCTAAAGACATCGATTACCTGGAGGTCCAGCGCGGCGGCTATTCCGCCGAATACGGCGACCGCACTTATGGCATCTTCAACATCGTGCCGCGCACAGGATTCGAGCGCCACCGCGAAGCCGAGCTGGTGTTGAGCTATGGCAATTACCACCAGACCAACGATCAGATCAACTTCGGCAGCCACACCAAACGCTTCGCCTATTACGCCAGCGTCAATGGCAACCACAGCGACTTCGGTCTTCAGGCGCCGACCGCCGAAGTCTTGCATGACGAAGCGCACGGACTGGGCGGCTTCGCATCCCTGGTCTACGACGCCACGCCGCGCGATCAACTGCGACTGGTCGGCGCGCTGCGCGGCGATCATTACGAAGTGCCGAACGACCCTGAGGCGCAGGCCGCGGGCCAGCGCGACACGGAACGCGAGCGCGATGCGTTTGTGAATTTCTCCTGGGTGCGCACGATCAATTCCAGGCTGCTGCTGACGGTTTCGCCTTTCTATCACTTCAACCGCGCCGACTTTATCGGCGGCAGCACAGACACGCCGGTGATTCCGCAAGAGCGACGCCGCTCGCAGTATGCCGGCGCGCAGCTCACCTTCAGCGCCTTGACGCGCCGCCACGCCGCCAAAGCCGGCTTCTATGGCTTCGACCAGCGCGACGATCATTTCTTCGGCTTGCAGACGACCGGCGGCGAGCGCCCGCCGCTGGCCGAGCGCATCAAGCCTTCGGGCCATCAGGAAGTCGTGTTTGCCGAAGATCAATATAAGCCCGCCGACTGGCTGACGCTGACGGGCGGACTGCGCTTCACGCACTTTGCCGGCGCGCTTACGGAAAACGTCGCCAGCCCACGACTCGGCGCGGCGGTTCGGCTGCCGCGCTTGAACTGGGTCTTGCGCGGCTTTTATGGGCGCTACTATCAAGCGCCGCCGCTGGCGACGGTCTCCGGGCCGCTACTCGAACTGATTGCCGACGAGGGCTTCGCGTTTCTGCCGCTGCACGGCGAGCGCGACGAAGAACAGCAGTTTGGGCTGGCCATTCCCTTCAAAGGCTGGCTGGTGGATGGCGGTTACTTCCGAACTCATGTGAAGAATTTCTTCGATCACAGCGCGATTGGCGAGTCGAACATCTTCGTGCCGCTGACGATTGACCGGGTACGCATTCGCGGCGTCGAATTGACCGTCCATACGCCGAGCGCCTTCAAGCATGGCCATGCTTATCTGACTTACTCGCACCAGCGCATCGAAGGGCGCGGCGCGGCGACCGGCGGCCTGACGGATTTCGAGCCGGGCGACGAGACTTTCTTTCTCGATCACGACCAGCGTCACACGCTGAACGTTGGCGGCGACGTGGTGCTGCCGCGCCGCAGCTATCTAGCGGCAAGCGTGCATTACGGCTCAGGGTTCCTGAATGGCGAGGGGCCGGATCATTTGCCCGGACACGCGACGTTTGACCTATCGGCGGGCAAGACGTTCAGCGAAAGCTGGTCGGCGGCGGTTCACGCGGTGAACGTCGCGGACAATCGTTTCCTGCTCGATAACAGCGAGACGTTCGGCGGCAGACACTTCATGGAGCCGCGCCAGGTCTACGTCGAGCTGCGCTATCGCTTCCATTATTGAGCGAGGCGCGATGGCCCGCTCAGGCTTTGTTGCTGCTGAGCGGGCCGTACATATCGGGCCTACGGTCGCGGTAGAATTGCCAGTGGGTACGCACTTCTTTAATCTCGTCCAGGTCAAGGTCGGCGACAATCAGCTCGTCGCGGTCTTCGCTGCCTTTCGCCAGGATGCGCCCATCAGGATTCGCGAAGTAGGACGAGCCGAAGAACTCGCCGATGTTCCAGGGCGCTTCCCGCCCGACGCGGTTGATCGTGCCGACGAAATAGCCGTTGGCCACCGCATGGGCGCGCTGCTCCAATTCCCATAAGTAATCCGCATGACCTTTCGTCGTTGCCGACGGGATGAAGACAATCTCGGCGCCGTTCAGCCCCAGCGCCCGCGCGCCTTCGGGAAAGTGGCGGTCATAGCAAATGTAGACGCCGATGCGCGCATACTTGGTTTCGAAGGTCGGGAAGCCGAGATTGCCCGGCGTGAAGTAGAACTTCTCCCAGAAGCCCGGCAGACAATGCGGGATGTGCGTCTTGCGGTACTTGCCCAGATAGCTGCCGTCCGCATCAATGACCGCCGCGGTGTTGTAATAAACGCCGGTCATCTCTTCTTCATAAATCGGCACGACCATCGCCATGCGGTGTGTGCGCGCCAGCTCTTGCATCAGCCGCGTCGTCGGGCCGCCGGGGATGCGCTCGGTCAGGTCGTACCAGTGCGGGTTCTGCTCCGCACAAAAGTATGGGCCGTAGAATAGCTCTTGCAGGCAGATGATCTGCACGCCCTGGCGCGCGGCGTCTTCGATCATCGCGACATGCTTATCGATCATGGCCTGCTTGATTTTTTCAAGCGGGCTTTCAACAGGCTCGTTGTTGGCGGCCTGGATGAGTCCGCATCGCACGATTCGCGGCATAGTCGGTTCTCCTTGTGTTCGTATTAAAGCTTCGCCAGGTGCTCGCGCGCCGTGTTGGTATAGGCGTCCGCGGGCGCGACTTCGATGGCGCGCTGATAATTCTGCCGCGCCTGCGCTTTATCGCCTTTGCCTTCATAGCACAGTCCAAGCGCCGTGTAGACCAGGCGGTGTTGCGGCTCGCGGCGCGTCAACTGGTTGAAGGTCGTGATGGCTTCGTCGTAGCGACCCAGCCGGTAATACACATCGCCGAGCGCGTAAAGCATGATCGGATGGTCGGGCGCGTAACGCTGCGCCGTGACCAGTTGATCGAGCGCCTCTTTGTAGCGCCCTTGCTTGGTCAGCAGCACGCCAAGATTGATGCGCGGCTCCGGGTAGCTCGGCTTATAAGCGAGCGTTTCGCTGTAGGCTTGCTCGGCCTGTTGCGCCTTGCCCTGATTGTCGTAGACCCAGCCGAGGTTGTAACGCGCATCGGTCTTCGACGGCTCGATCTCAAGCGCTTTCAATAGCGCCTGCTCGGCTTCAGGCAAGCGCCCCTGCGCGGTGTAGACGACGCCGAGATTATAGTGCGTGTCGGCATACGGCGCGCCCGCGGCGATGGCTTTCAAATACATCTTTTCGGCGTCGTCGAGCCTGCCCTGCATGCGGTAAACGTCGCCGAGGTTCGAGAGCGAGTCATAGTAGTTCGGCTCGTCATTCAACGCTTCAAGGTAAGCCCGCTCGGCGTCCGTGTAACGCTGCTGCTCGAAGGCGTAAGCGCCGATGTAGTTGTGCATGAAGGGCCAGCGCGGCGTCACGCGCAGGGCGTTATCGGTCATCGCCGCTTCGCTCTGCCACGTCAGGTTTTGATTAAAAGTCAGCACGAACAGCGCCAGCGCCGCGACCGCGATTGCGCCGGCAAAGATTTGCCGCCGCCGCGCTGCCGACCGCGACGCCAGCCAGTCAATCGCCATCGCCATCAGGATGCAAAAGCCGACCGACGGCAGGTACAAATAGCGGTCGTGCAGCAACGATTCCTGCGGGCGAAAGGCTTTCAGGTTGAGCACCGGCAGAATGAAGAGAATCGTCAAGGCCAGCGCCCGCCGGCCCGTCGCCGAACGGCGCACCAGCCACACGGCAGCGCCGAGCCCTGCTGCGACCGCCAGCGCCGCGCCCCAGAAGCGCGGGTCGGCGGCGGATTCGACATACTTGTTGCCATAGACCACGGCCAGCGGGTAGGGCGCAAACAGCATCCGCGCATAACCGAGCAGCACCGAGGGAATCGTCAGCAAAACATTCAACTGCGTAAACTGCGCGGAGGTCACGTCGTCTTGCCGCACGAACCCAAGCACCAGGTAGCGCAGAACGATGTAGAGCACGATCACCGCAAAGTAAGGCGCGGCGCGCCGCACGGCCTGTACCGCTGCCTTGACCAGCGGCTCGCCCGGTGCGCGATCAAGCAGCTCGCGGGCGGCGAGGAAAAGCGGGAAGACGATGGCCACCTCTTTGCTCAACATGGCGCAGAAAGCCAGAAGGATGCTGAAGCCGAGCGTCACCTTGCTGCGGCGCTCGCCGTGATAATGCCGCTCGTAAAGCAGCAGCGCCGAGATCATAAAGACGGCGGCCAGCGGGTCGGGCAGCGCCGCGATCCAGGCGACCGATTCGCTGTGCGCCGGGTGTAAGCCGAATAACAGAGCCGCGGCAAGCGCCGTCTCGCGGCCGAGCGACCACTGCCGCGCCAGCCGGTAGACCAGCAAGACGACGCCCAGATGAACCAGCAGCGAGAAGAGATGCCAGCCGAAGCTTTGCAATCCGAAGAAGGCGTAGTTGAGGATCAGCGCGATGTTGAAGAGCGGGCGATAATATGGGCCGGCGGCGGCTTTGTCGGCTTCGTTGAGGAACTGCCAGACGCTCTGCACGAACATGCGGGGAATGTTCGAGAGCCGCGTGATCGTCGGGTTGCGGACAATTTGCAGGCGGTCGTCATAGACGAACTGGCCGTCGAGCGAGTTGAAAAAAGCGAATGCCGTGATCAGCAGCACACCGCCCAGTAGCAGCCACTCCTGGCGCTGCTGCCGTTTGCTTTCAAAGGCGCGCTCGCGGCGCGCTTGCCGCGCGGAGGTTGGCTTTGGCTGCGCCACGTCAGCAGTCGGCGCGGCAACCGACGGCGCGACCGACGGCTTCTTCTTTTTCTTGTGGGTCTGAGCCATTTCCTACTGCCCTGTAGCGCAATCTGTTAGATTGCGTGAGCCAATGCGCAATCTAACAGATTGCGCTACTCCCGAATGAAATCCACTAAGGGTTTCCTTTACCGAAGTCATTGCCAGCGCATGAGGTGCGAGATCACCGCCACCGCCTGCGGGTCGTCGGGGAACAGCACCGGCAAATCCTTGGTGCGCACGGTGCGGTCACCGACGCGTCGCACCATCGCTTTGACCGGACAGCCGCAGGCGCTATAGACGAAGGTCACTTCGCGCTCGGCGCCATCCGGCCAGACGTCTTTGACAAGCTGCGGGCGACCGTTGATGCCGGCATCGAGCACCGACGGCGGATTTTTCGAGCCGTCAACCAGAAAGGTCTTACCGGTGCCGGTGCCATCATCGATCATGATGGTCAGGTTCTTCTGCTTGCCGCCTTCGCTGCTCGGCATGATGCGCGCACGCCATAGCACGCGGCCCGTCGGCTTGAAGACCAGCTCGGCTAGCCCTGGCTTTTCGCTGCTGACATGCATGGAGATGTGCAGCTTGCCGTCGGGCGTCGGCTCGCCGTAGGCGTCAAGCACGGCGAAGGTGCGACCGACGCCATCATCCGGTCGGTAACGGCGCTCGATCTGCGCCAGGCCCTGCGGGATCGAAGGCACAGGCTTGCCGAGGTCGAGCTCTTCGGTGACCATCACGGCTTTGTTGACTTCCATGGTGGCCGTTTCCGGCTCGCCGCCCTGCGCCGGTGGCGTCGCAGGCGCAGGCGTCGCGGGCGCGGCGGGGGTTACAGGCGCGGCGTTCTTGAGCGCGCTGTTGTCGTTCGGCTTTGAGTTGCAGGCGACGACTGCCACCAGCAGCAGGGCAAACGTAATGAAACGAAATCTTTGATTCATGTCGAATGACAACCTGATATTTTGGAGTTGTTCTCGGAGCGAAGAATAGTAGCAAACGCACGCGCGGCGCGGCAACAGAAGGAATTTGAACCGCCAGGACGCCAAGAACGCCAAGAAGACCTTCGTGTCCTCTTGGCGTTCTTGGCGTCCTGGCGGTTGATCTACTTGCTTTCTGCGGTCAGTGTTAAGGCCAGCGCCATCGCCCCCCAGTTCGTTGCCGCCGCGACAGCAGTGCCGAGGCCTGAATCAACGTCCGGCGATCCGCGCCCGCCGCCAGCATCTCAAGACACTTCGCGCAACCCGCCCGGTTGGTATTCATTAGCGCCAGAACCCCGGCGCTCCGCACATCTGCGCCACGCTCGATCAGCAGGCGCAGAAGCGCTTCATCGCTGGTGCGCGCCGCCTCCGACAGCACTGTCTGGTAGCCGTTCGGCGCCGGCGACCGGGGCAGGGTGATGATACTGTCTGCGTGCGAATGCGCCCTATCTGCGGAGCGTCCAGCTTATCCCAACCGGCGACCCGAGTCAACCGGTGGGCATGACTATCAATGACGCGCCGATGATCGCAGCGCGGGACAGGGCAGTTGTGGACGGCGACATGACATAGAAAACGACGATGACTTATAATCCCTGCATCTTGATTCAGAGGGTTAATTGCATGAAGTTGAAATGGGCCATTCTTTTTACCGCTCTTCTGCTGGCCATCGCCGTGCCGCAAGCCGGCGCGCAAACTGAGCGCACGCTTGCAGGCGAATGGATCATGGTCTCGTCGCCGATTGACGGCCAGAACTTTTCGCGCCTCGGCAACTCGCTCGGCTTCCCTGACCGCGACATGGTCTTTACCCAGGAAGGCGGCCTGCGCAACGGCGTCGTCTTGCGCGAAGACGTCGGCGCCAACGTCCGCCCGCTCGGCTCGTGGCGCGTGATGGGCAACCGCTTCAGCGCCGCCTTTCAATTATGGTGCCCGGTCGCCGACGGTGCGTGCGGCTCGGTCATCATGCGCGGCCAGTTCCTGACGGACTCCACGGTCAAAGGCACGATGACGGTCTTTTTCGACCAGCCGGATGAAGGACGCCCGACAGGCTATGACACCTGGGTCTTTTCCTTCAGGGGCAGCCGCAAGGCGGAAGGGAGCAACTGATGCGCGGCAGAATTCACCAGTTACTCAGAGGCGCTGCGGCGGTCATGCTTTTGCTGCTGCTCGCAGGGATCAACGTACAGGCGGGTGGTAAGAACTTTGAGGGCCGCTGGCTGTTGACGATCACCATCCCCGAATCGCCGACGAGCAATAGCAAGCGGACGATTACGGTCACGGTTGAGGCCAGCCCGCGCGGCGACAGCCTGAACGGGCGGCTGACGGCCACTGACGACAACAACCGCACGGTGAGCGGCGCATGGCGGCAGGTCGGCAAGCAGGTTTCGATCACCTACGAATTGCCCTGCGCCGATGACGGCAGCACCGTGTGTGCGTCACTGGTCATGCTTGGCAAGGTCAAAGGCGAGTTCGTCAAGAAGGGCAAGGTCATCGTGATGTGGGACACGCAGAGCGACACCAACCCGGCGCTCTACGACACGGCGAACGGCAGCTTCAACGGCGAGCGCCTGCCCTGACTAGCGCTTGCGAAGCTCGATAATCACCAGCCCGTGAGGCATCTCTTCGACGGTAAAGCTGACGCGGTCGCCCGGCGCAATCTGCTCTAGCAGCGCCGGGCTTTTCACTTCAAACGGCATGCTCATGGCCGGCATCAAGTCCTTGATGTCTTCGTGATTGATCTCGACGGTGGTGCGCGGCCCGTTGATCGATTCAACGACGCCGACGCCGTAATAGACTTTTGCGCCGCTCGCCGCCGCCTTGATGCCCTGCAAATCAGCGACGATTTCGGCGGGCTGCCAGTCGTTGCCGCGATAGAGCTTCACCAGTCGGCCATCGGGCGCGATCACCGCCGTGCGCAGCGAGTGGACGATCTGCCCGCCTTCCGGCCAGTACTGTAAGCCGAACCCCGTCGCGACTTTCTTCACCTCGTCCGGCTTGCCGGTCGCAAACCTCCAGTGGCTGAAGTCTGTCGCGCCCATGTACTTTGCGCCGTACTCGCGCAGCACTTTCGGCGTGTCGTATTCGGGGTCAACGGTGACGCTGAGGAGGCGTGTCGCGTCATAGAGCGCGGCGTCGTCTTTGAGCGCCCGGCTGATTGCGGCAAAGTGATTCGTCATCAATGGGCAGTAATCCGGCACAGGGCAGCGCGTGTAGATGAAGGTGACGACCAGCGCCCGGCCACGATAATCGCCGAGCGTGATCCGTTTTCCGTCTTGATCGGTCAGCGTGAAATCGGGCACCGCCGCGCCCGGCTGCGGCTCGGGGTTGCTGGCGGGCGCGGCGTTGTCGGTCGTCTCCTGCGTGATGAGGACGTCTTCGAGCCACGAGCGCAAGCCGTCAACCACCAGCGTCGCTTGAATGCGATTGCCCGGCTGGGCCTGATCAAGCACCCAGTTGTCTTTGGGCTTGAACGGCATGGCCATCGCTTCCATGTAACCGGGAATCTCTTGATGCGCGATGGTCACAGTTTCGCCGCGCCGGTCAATGCTGACGACTGTGCCTTTTAACTCGTACCGCTGCGCGTTGCCGGCGCGGTGACTGCATCCGGCAAGCGCAAGAATGATGATCGAGACAAGCAGAAGAATGCCGTGGCGATTCATAGGCGTTGAGATTCAATTCTGTCTTAACCGGGCGCGGGCGACAAATCAAATCGCGGGGCGAAAGCATAACATCCGTGAGGGGGATTCAACACAAAGACACGGCGACACGGCGACGCGGTGAAAGGAAGACAAGCTATTAGCCTCTGTCTCTTTCCCTCTCCGCGTCGCCGTGTCGCCGTGTTTTTCTTTCTTCTTTACCGGCTATCGGCGGCGGGCGTGGCGCGAGCTGCCGGCTGCCGGCTGCCGCTTGGCGACTTTCGACTGGCTGGTCAGCGGCTCCATCTTGCCGGCGGCGAGCGCATTGCCTGATGACAGATCGCTGACGTTAACGGCGAACAGCTGGTTGGCGTTGGCGCGGTCGAGCATCTGCTTGAGCGTCGCGTCGTCGAGCCGCGCCGCGTCAACCCCGGAGCTTTGCAGCTCGGCGCGCAGGTTCTCGACCGTGTTGGTGTTGCGGCCGTAAACGTCCGGGTAGATGCGCAGCACGCCGCCTTCGATCACCTGCGTGTCATAGTTGATATCAACCGGCAGCGGCGGGCTGAGTTTGCCGATCAGGCGGTCGGTGTTGTTCTTAGTCTGCTCGATCTTCTCCCGCGACACCGGCCAGCCGCGCGCTTCCATGATCTTTTCGGTCAAATCATAAAGATCGCTTTGCAGCATGCGAACGCAGCCGTGCGAGACCAGATGGCCGAGATCGCCGGGCCCCTTCGCCTGATGAATCAGGAAGGCGTCGCCGAGCGGGACTTTGACTTTGCCGAGCGGGTTGCGCGGGTCGTCGGCGTCAATGTGCTCGCCGGGCTCGACGTCGCTGTGCGATTCTTCGACCCAGTCGCTGTCGGGCGGCACCCATTCGGGATTCCAGATGATCTGCGTGGCGCGGCGCATGCCGATGGCCAGCGGGAATTCTTTGCGCCCGACGCCGATCTCATAGGTCTTCACCTCTTTGCCGTTCTGCCAGAGGGTCAAGCGAAACGCCGGCACGTCAACCGTGATCTTGATGTCCGGTTGATTCTCGACCAGCGCGGCGGTTTGAATCTTGCCGTTGGTGTACTTGTCTTCGCGCTCCGACTCGTCGGCGTGCGCCGCGTCTTTGGCCAGGGCTTCGGCGATGGCGGCGTTGTCGGCGGACGACAGCTGAATCGGCTTCGTCTGTTTCTTCGAGCCGTCGCTGTAAGTGACTTCGGCCCAGACCTCGCCGGCGAAATCGGGCGACATCTTGATCTGTGTCGTGAATGCCCCCTCGGCGTTGTTGGTCGCCGGGCTCTTCTTCAACGCCACGACGTGGTCGCCGGCATCAACCGGGCGGTAGAGGACGCGCGACGATTTAGCGCCGAGCGCCGTGATGTTGAGCGTCACCGTGTCGCCAGTGGCAACCAGCCAGTTGCTCTCGCCTTGCTTGACCGGCGTGGCTTCAATAGCCGGCTCCTGCTTGCCGGTCGCTGCCGTTTGCGATGGCGGCGACTGGTTCGAGTTACTCGCAGGCATCGGCCCGCAGGCTTGTATCGAGAGCGCCGCGAGAACCGTGGCGATCAAGGCAAGGAGCTTTTTGGATGAATAAACCATTCTCAGTCCTCCTGAAAGTGACAAGACACCTGCCCCGTCCATGTTTACAACTCGAATGCCACACCTCGACAGCCCAACGTCGCGCCGAATCAGCGAACATAGGCCTATCTGGCCGGCAGCCGGCGCACCGCATCCGTACGCGCACGTTTGCAAAGCGAACATGGCCAATTTTTTTGGAGTGCTGTGACTTGTCACCGCTTTTTGATAGCGCCGACAAGTCGGCGCACTCCAAACAAGCCTTCTTACGCGGCTTCTGCTACAATCCACGGCGCAACCCCGCTCACAGACAGGAGAGACGCATGATTGAACTGGAGCCGCGCTACCTCGTACAGATGGCGCACCTGACGACGCCTGCGACCGTCTGGAAGTATGTCGAAGGCGCGGCGACGCGCTCGCAAGCCAACCTCGTGATGCTCGACCTTGAAGACTCAATCCCGCGCGATAATCCTGAGCTGCTTGAACAGGGGCGCGCCAACATCATTCGCGCTTTCAACGAGCTGGACTGGGGCCGCCGCTTGCGCTTCTTCCGCCCGCGCGGCGTCGAGCTGGACCCGGCGCACGAAGACGTCGCGGTGATCGTCGAGCATGCCGGCGCGAAGCTTGACGGCTTGATCTATCCGAAGATCGAAGACGCCGACGAAGTGCGCTCGATTGACGCGGCGCTCACGGCGCTTGAGCAGCGCTACGGCCTGCCGGCGGGCCGCATCCGCATCGAAGCGTTGATCGAATCGGCGCGCGCCGAAGAGAATGTATTTAAAATCGCCTTCGCCTCGAAGCGCCTGGTCGGCCTGGTGCTGGGCACCTATGATTACTGGGCGAGCCTGGGATTGCGAGGGTCGAGTTATCGCTACGACCACCCGCTCATCGATCAGGTGCGCGGGCGGGTAGTGAAGGCGGCAGCCGCCGCCGGCATTCCGGCCATCGCCGAGATGACGACCAACTACCCGACGCGCGACAAGAGTGAAACCGAGCGCCGCGCCGCCCTCGAAGAGTTTCGCCGCGATGCGCTCTACGCCCGCGACTTCGGCTTTGCCGGCAAGTGGACGGGCATCCCCGAGCAGACCGCGATGGCGGTCGAGATTTTCCAGGTTCCCGACGACGAGATCAGCCGCGCCATTGAAGAGGCCCGCCGATTTTTAGAAGCCGAGGCCGAGGGGCGCGGCGCTGTGATGATTGAGGGCCGTATGGCCGACCGCGCCACAGACCGCGTCAACCGCAACACCCTGAAGATGGCTTACGCGCTCTCGCGCATTGACGAGGCGATGGCGCGCGAGCTGCGCTTGATTTGAAGCAAAGGAACGGTATGAGCAGAGAGGAAAAACCGCCGCGCGTGATCGAGCCGCAGTATGGGCGCAAGCTCGACGATTTCAAAGTCGGCGAGGTCTATCAGCACCCGTGGGAAGTGACGATTGATGAAGGCATGATGGCGATGTTCGCGGCGTCGTTCCTCGATGCCAACCCGCTCTATTCGAGCCGCCGCTTTGCCCGCGATCTCGGCTTCCGCGACCGCGTCGTCCACCCGCTGCTGCTCTTGAACCTGGCGCTCAGCTTCACTGTGCATGACGTGTCGGAGCAGGCCATCGCGCATCTCGCGTACATGGATTTGAAATTCCCGCACGCCGCGCACGCGGGCGACACGCTCTCGGCGTCGTCCGAAGTGCTAGGCGCGCGACTTTCGGCGTCGCGTCCCGGTCGCGGCATCATTCACGTTCGCACGACCGGGGTTAATCAAGACGGCTTGCCGCTGGTCTACTTCGAGCGCAAGGCGCTGATCCCCACCGGCACGCTCGCAGACCGCGCACACCCGCCGCACAGTCATGCGGCGACCAACCCGCCGCGCGCCAGCGGCCCGCTCAGTCAGCCGCCGCAGGCGATGAAAGAGCCGCTACCGAAAGAGCTGGCCCTGATGATTCGCGCGCCGCGCTGGGCGGGCCGCCCGGCGGGACTCTTTGAAGATTTTCACGCCGGCGATGTGATTCTACACAGCGGCGGTCGCACCGTCGGTCACAGCGAGCATATGCAACTGACGATGCTGACGCGCAACAGCCACCCGCTGCATTTCGATGAAGTCTATTCGCGTGAGCGCAGCTTTGCCCGTACTCGTGTGGTCGAAGGCGGCCTGGTCTTCGCGTGGGCGGCCAGCCTGGCGAGCCGCGACACGTCGGCCAACGCCTTATGGGAGCTTGGTTATGATCGCGGCAGCCACCCGAACCCTGTGCTGGGCGGCGACACGATCTATGCCGCCTCGCGGGTCACCGACACACGCGATCACAGCGCGCGCGCCGGCGTCGTCAGGTTCCACCTGGTCGGTGTGAAGAATCGGCGACCCGCCGCCCTCATCAAAGACGGCGTGGATTTATTCACTGACAGCTTCGACGAAAAAGTCTTCGAGATCGAGCGCGCCGTGCTGCTACCCAAGCGGGCCTTCTTAAGCTAAAGCCAAAACCGCGGGGCGCTCTATTTGTTGGCCATCTCGCCGCTCAGGAACTTCATGACGGCGGCGTTGAACTCGGCGGCCTTTTCGAGCTGCGGCACATGGCCGCATTTATCAAGGACTACCAGCTCTGAGCCGGCAATCTCTTTCTTGAAGCGCTCGGCCATCCACATTGGCGTCAACTGGTCTTCCCTGCCCCAGAGGATCAGCGTCGGTTGCTTGATGCCGCCCAGCCGCCCGTCCAGCACGTCTTCACCATGAGCAATCGAATCGATGAAGCGCTGAATGGTGTAGCCGTCGCCCGCCGTGACGCGTCGGGTTAGCATCGTGTCAACCGCTATGTCGCTGCTGAGTGCCTTGTTGTAGAAGATCATCGAGAGGATGGTCTTCGCCTGCTCGCGGGTCGAAGGGTTCAGCGCGCTCAGCGTGCGCGGGTCAAAGTCTTTCGGCATGGCAAAGCCCGCGGCATCGACGAGCACCAGGCGGTCTACTTTTTCCGGGTGCGCCAGCGCGTAAGCCGCCGCCGTAAACCCGCCGAGCGAATTGCCGACCAGCGAAGCGCGCTCGATGCCGACTTGCTTCATGAAGCCGTCGAGGAAATCGACCAGCGTGGCGACGCGGTAATTGAGCATCGGCTTGTCCGAGCGCCCGAAGCCGATCTGGTCGGGGACGATGACGCGGAACTTCGCCGCCAGCGGCGCTACGGTCGTCGCCCAGTTCGAGGAGTCGCCGCCGAGCCCGTGCAGCAGAATCACCGCCGGGCCGCTGCCGGATTCCAGGTAATGAATCTTGGCGCCGTAGACGGTCGCCGTCTTATCGGCAGGCTGGGCCGCGGCCTGCGCGAAAGTTGTAACGGAGGCTACAAAAAGCAGCGCCGTAAGCAGCGCCTGCCGTCTCAGTGAGCGCGTCCAGAGTTTCTGCATAACATTTACCTTTCCGAGAGGTGATGGGTGTTGGGGAAGAAAGCGCCGCGTGATCTGGCCTGACACCCGACACCCGGCACCCGGCACCCAATCAGTACCAGACTTTTTCAATCGGCTGGTTCGCCTTACAGCTCGGGCAATCGCCGGGCGAGTGGAACTGCGTGTCAACGTTGAGCAGCGAATAATAGGGGATGCCGCCGGTATCGATATGCGCGTCTTTGAACTGCACCAGCGAGCCGATGGCGACGACTTCGGCGCCGACTTCCTTGATCAACGCCAGCATCTCGGTGATGACGCGGCCCGAGCGCACGATGTCGTCAACCAGGATGCATTTGATGCCGCGGGCGTCGAGGTACTGGCGGAAGTGGTAGCGTCTTTCGGTCTTTTCGGCCCAGAAAATCTGGTCGGCGTTGAGCGCGGCGCGGATGCCGAAGGCGACCGGGATGCCGCCCGCTGCCGGCGCGACGATGGCGCAACTGGGCAGCGCCGCCAATACTTCGGGCTCGCGGCGCAGCAAGCGCGACAGCGCGACATTGAGGACGCGGGCGTTGTCGTGATAGCGCATCGCCAGCGGCATCTGAAAGTAATGCGTCGAATGAAAGCCTGTGGGAAACTCGAAGTGGCCTTCGCGCAACGCGCCGGTCTGTTTCAACAGCGCCTCGACCTGATCGGCGGAAGGGATGAGTTGCGGTTTGGGAACGAGCATACGACCTCCTGTTGAGCCGTCGAACGCCCGTATGGTGTAAGGTCTGGATGACGTTCGCGCTCTGAAATGCAATGCAATGCCACCGACTGCATTGAAGCCGCATTATAGGGTCTCGCCGTGGCGGATTCAAGAAATCCGGCAACCATCGCGGCGTCTGCTGTCGCCACGCTTGACCTGTCCTCAACCTTGAAATAAAATTTCTTCGTCCGGTTGAGCAATTCTTCATGACCCCTGAAGCGCAATGAGGCGTAACCCACGAGCTTTGTAAAAGCTGGCGGCGATCACCCCCTCAGTGTGCCGAAGGGGCATAAAGAGAGCGCCAGGCGCGCTCAACAGGGTTGTAGTAGCGCCCCTATCTTAATAAGTGGAATTTTAATCAGGCTCCTGTTCTAAGCACCTCCCTACTTAGCACATGGCGACACGCGCCGAAGGCTGCGGCGGCAAGGCGGCAGCTTTGGAAACGAAAGGATTGTAGATCATGAGGAGCAAACCGGGGCGCACCCTGCCGCCCGCTTCGTCAACGACCGCGAAAGCGCTGGCCCGGCGGCTGGCCGCCGCCCTTTGCCTGATTGCTTTGATCGTCGGCGCTATGTGGCTGCGGGCGGCGCGACTGAATCGGCATGATGCGGCAGCCGTAACCCAATTGCCGGCAACCGGCGTGGCGGAACAATCGCCGCCCGCCGCGCAAGCCGCTGCACCGGCGGCAAGCGACGCCAGGCCAACGGCTGTGGCTACGATGAAGCCACAGGCCGGCCCGCAAACCGGCGCGCGGGTCATCTCGAAGCGCGTCAAGCTGCGACTTCGCGCCATCACGCCGGCTGCGGTTGCGCTCAAAGATGACGCGCCGGACGCTCAGCCTCCGGCGGCTAAAATAGAAACCGCGGGCGCTGAAGTTGACCCCTTGCCGTTGCGGCTGATGACGCCCGCCGTGACGCCTTTCAACGTGACGCCGCCCGCGCCCGTCGCGCCCGCCACGTCCATATCAACGGTTGAGCCGAGCCTGATTGCCGAGCGCGAAGCGTCTGCCCGCGAAGTGTTTGCCGATGACGAATCCAAAGAACCGCATGCGGGCGCGGCGGGCGGACGCCGCATGCACCGCGCCAATGGCGCACAGGAGTCCGGGCAATCATCGCAAGCCGCGCAGGGCGAGCGCGTCGCCGCGCAAGGCGAGCGCCCCAGCGGCCCCGAAGTCGTCCAGATGGTCGGGCCGGTATCACAAGACCTCGACCTCAGGCAACTGGCCAACATTCCCGGAAAGGGCGAGGAAGACGAGGTGCGCCGGACGCGTCACCCGATGGTGCCGAATCAGCAGGCTCAGGGCATGGATGACCCTGAGCTGACGTTCAGGCCGCAAGCGCTTTCGAGCATGCCTGCGACATCTGTGTCGTTTGATGGAATAAACCAATTCAATAGCTCTTGCGCTTGTCTGCCGCCGGACACCCACGGCGATGTCGGGCCGAATCATTACATCCTTTCCGTCAACTCATCGATTCAAATCTACAACAAGAGTGGCACGACGCTGTCCGGGCCGACGAACTTCAATTCATTCTTTTCGGCGCTCGGAACCAGCACCCCCTGCGGCAACAATCAGAATGAAGGCGATGGCTTCATCCTGTATGACCATATCGCCAACCGCTGGGTGATCAGCGATTTTGCCTTCACTGGGAGCGGCAGCGTCAATTATCAATGCGTTGGCGTGTCGAAGACCGCCGACCCGGTTTCGGGGGGCTGGTGGTTATACGCGGTACAGGTTGATCCATCAAATCCGACATGGCTCGGCGATTATCCGAAGTTCGGATTGTGGCCCGATGCTTACTACTTCTCGGTGAATCTGTTCGATCAGAACGATGATTTCCAGGGCGTGCGCGTCTACGCGCTCAACCGCAGCCAGATGATTAATGGCACGGGCGCGCCCGCAGCCGGTGCGGTCGCCTTCACGATCTTGCCGGCGGCTCTGGGCGATACCTACAGCCTGGTGCCGGCGACCTTCCGCACCGGCAGCACACCACCGGCAGGCGCGGCTGAATACTTTATGGCAATCGATAGCCCGGCAACCGGGGGCACGATTCTAAATAAAGTCTACACCTGGCGCTTCCATGTTGACTTTGCGACCCCTGCGAATTCCACTTTAGGGGTCGGGGCAACGCACACGCCGAACGGCACGACGACCGTCGACAACTTCGTTGACGCCTTCACCTCGACCAGCTCTCTTGTGCCGCAGAATGGCACGAGCCAGAAGCTCGACACGCTCGGCGACAAGCTGATGACGCCGCTGGTCTATCACAACCTGCTCGGCGTCGAATCGCTGTGGGCATCGCACACCATTAACAACAATCAGAACGGCACCGGCCCGACGGCCATACGTTGGTATCAGTTCAACGTCACCGGCGGCACGATTCCCGCAACGCCGCTGCAACAGCAGACCTTCAACAACGGCGCTGACGGCTTGTGGCGCTTCATGCCGAGCATTGCCGTTGATGCCCTCGGCAATATGTCTATCGGCTATATGACGTCGAGCAGCACGACCGAGCCGAGCATCACATACGCCGGACGATTGGTCTCCGATCCGCTGAACACGCTCGGGCAGGGCGAAGCGCAGCTTATCGCCGGCGGCGGCCACCAGACCAGCGCAAGCGGGCGCTGGGGCGATTACAGCTCCTTGAGCATTGACCCGTCCGACAATTGCACCTTCTGGCATGCCAACGAATACTACTCAGCGACCAGCACCTCGTCGTGGAAAACCCGCGTCGGGGCGTTCAAGTTCCCCACCTGTTCGGGCGGCACACAGGCGAAGGTGAAGACCTTTAACGCCAGCCGCGCCGCCGACGGGCGCGTCCTGTTGCAGTGGAACTCGTCTGTCGAAGTAGATAACCTCGGCTACCATGTCTACCGCGAGCAGAATGGCGTCCGCACGCGGATCACGCCGCAACTGGTCGGCGGCTCGGCGCTGCTGGTCGGGCCGGGCAAGTCTTTGCTGTCAGGTCACTCGTATAGCTGGGCCGACACGCCGCCGGCGGGTGCGGCGCGCTATTGGCTCGAAGACGTTGATCTGAATGGCAAGAGCACATGGCACGGGCCGTTCGTCGCGACCGCCACGCCGGCCAAGAATTCGGCAGCCGGCCTCGGCCAATCGCTGATGCTGAGCCAGCTCGGGCTGCGCGAATCGATGCTCGTTAGCGGCACCATTTCGCAGGCTGCCGTCAATGCCGCGCCGCTCGCGCCGCTCACGCCCGTGGCCTTGAAAGCGCAGTCGGCGCTGGCCGCACGGCCGGCGGTGAAGATGGCCATCAAGCAGGAAGGCTTCTATCGCGTCACGCAAGCGGAACTGGTCGCGGCGGGGCTCGACCCGCGCGTTGATCCGCGCTCCTTGCAATTGTTCGTTGACGGCGTCGAGCAGCCCATCAAGGTGCGCGGCGAGCAGGATGGGCGCTTTGACGCGGGCGACGCTATTGAATTTTATGCGACGGGGCTCGATGTCGCTTCGACAGACACGCGCGTCTACTGGCTGGCCGCCGGCGACGCGATGGGCAAGCGCATCAATACCGCCGTCGCCAAAGGCAAGCCGGCGGTGGCGAGTGATTTCCCTTACACGATTGAGCGCAAAGACCGCAGCGTCTATTTCACCGTGCTGCGAAACGGCGAGGGCGAGAACTTCTTTGGCGCGACGGTGTCGGGCCAGCCGCTCGACCAGTCGTTGTGGGTTCAGCATCTGGCGGCAAAGAAGAACGACACGGCCACCGTCGAGGTGTCATTGCAAGGTCTGACGCATCTGCCGCACACGGTCGCCCTGCAACTGAACGGCGCGGAGATCGGCACACTCGATTTCACCGGCCAGTCCGCCGGTAAAACGAGCCTGGCCATCCCCGCATCGTTGCTCAAAGAGGGCGAAAATCATGTGCAACTGGTGGCGCGCGGCGGACCGAGTGATGTCAGTCTGCTAGACGCTATTCGCATCACCTATCCGCACAGCTTCGTAGCCGACAACAACGCTTTACGGCTGACGGCGCAGGGTGGCCAGCAAGTCAGCATCGCGGGCTTCACGGGCGCGGCGGTGCGGCTGATTGACGTCACCGACGCGAACGCCGTGCAGGAGATTCAAGGCGCGGTCAGCGGCGGCAAAGGCGGCTATGCGATCACGGCGGCGGTTCCGGGCGCGGGCGAGCGGCGGTTGCTGGCGCTCAGTGATTCGCAGATCAAGAAGCCTGTGACCACCACCGCCAATCAACCTTCGAGGTGGCGGCGCGCGGCGAACGGCGCGGACCTGTTGATCTTCACGCGACGCGACTTTGCGGCGGCCTTACAGCCGCTCGTCGCCTTGAGGCAGAGCCAGGGGCTGAGCGTCGCGGTCGTTGACGTCGAAGACGTCTATGACGAATTCAGCTTCGGCAACAAGACGCCGCAAGCCTTGAAGGACTTCGTCAGCTACGCGGCAAGCCACTGGAAGCAGGCGCCGCGTTTCCTCTTGCTTGCCGGCAGCGCCAGCTATGACGCGCGCAACTATCTCGGCTTCGGCGACAGCGATGTGGTGCCGACCAAGCTCATCGATACGGCAGAGATGGAGACCGCCAGCGACGACTGGTTTGCCGACATCGCCGATGACGGGCTGGCGCGGCTGGCCGTCGGCCGTCTGCCGGCGCGCACGCCTACGGAAGCGGCGGCGCTCGTCGCCAAGATCATCGCCTATGAGCATTCCAGCCCGGCGCGGGAAGCGACACTGGTGGCCGACGCCAACGATGGCTTTAACTTTGAGACGGCGGCGCGGCAGCTTGCGACATTGATGCCCGATACACTGAAGGTCAACCAGATCGCCCGCGGCGCCGGCGACAGCACGGCTCGCGGCGAACTGCTGGCGGCGCTTAGTCGCGGGCAGAAGGTGGTCAATTATGTCGGTCACGGCAACGTCAACCTGTGGCGCGGCGACCTGCTGACGAACGAAGACGCCAGCCGTTTGACGAACGCCGATCACCTGCCGCTGTTTGTGATGATGACCTGCTTGAATGGCTACTTCATAGACCCGGCGCTCGACAGCCTGGGCGGCAGTCTCTTGAAAGCCGAGCGCGGTGGCGCGGTGGCGGTGTGGGCGTCGTCAGGCATCACAGGCCCGGCAGACCAGGCGCAGATGAACCAGCAGCTCTATCGCTTGCTGTTCGGCGATGCCGGACTGCGAATGGGCGAAGCGGTGACGAAAGCCAAAGCCGCCATCAGCGACCGGGACGTGCGCCGCACCTGGATACTGCTCGGCGACCCGACGATGAAGCTGCGTTGATGTAACCGCGGTCAGCCCTGAAAGGGCTACAGTCCATAGCCGTGGGCAACGCCCACGGAACAAAGGCCGGAAGATTCCCGACTCTGAAAGGGTCGCCGTGGCCGCAGACAGCGACCCCTTCAGGGTCGGACTGGTTTTCGACGTTGACCGTTGGCGTTGCCACCGGCTATTGATTCCCGGTGGCGTTGCCACCGGCTATTGACTTCATCCCCTCCGGGGATAGCGAAGACGCATTCTCAGAAACAGCAATGGGCAAGAAGTTCACAATCACCGAGCCTGTGCGCTGGTCGGACATTGATCGCGCAGGGATTATCTACTATGGCCAGTTCCTGCGCTTTTTCGAGATTGCCGAAACCGAGCTGTTCCGCGCCGTCGGCCTGCCCTACTCGGTTGTCTTTGACCGGCTGGACATCTGGCTGCCGCGCGTCCAGATTCACTTCGACTTTCGCAAGCCGCTCCTTCTCGACGACCTGATCGACGTCTCGGCCTACGTCGCCCGCCTCGGCAACAAGTCGCTGACCCTGCGCTTCGAGGTGAACAAGCAGGGCGAGAACGACCTGGTCGCCGAAGGCCACGTTGTTCTCGCCTGCGTTTCGCGCTCGACTTTCAAATCGGTCTTCGTGCCCGCCGAAGTCATCGAAGCCCTGCGCCCCTACCTCGCCGAATGACTAGGGCGCTACGGGGCGCTGGCGGACGCCGCGGCTTTGCACGTTGTCAGAGAAGAGGACGTGCCCGCCGGCGTCAAGGACTTCAAACACCGCGTGACCGGTAAAGCGATCCGGGTTCGCTCCCACAGAGATGGCGTGGCGGAAGCCGATCTTACCAAAGGGCGCTAAATCCTCCGTATACGAATAGCCAAAGTAAGAGGTGATGAACTGTGTGCCGCCGACGTATTGCCACGAGCCCTGCTCAGGCAGCGTCGGGTTGGGAGGCGTGAACGAGAATTCGCTGGCATGGATGACCGATCCCTCACCGTCGGCGGGGCCGGGGAAGACTTGCAGCGTAGATTTCACCTCTGAGCCATCACTGAAGGTTATGATGACATCCCAGGTGCCGATCAGCGCCTGTCGCTTGGGGAAGGCGGCCTGTGGGCCGACCTCTTTCATAATGGACGGTTCCGTGGTCAGGGACGCCGCTTCGACCGGCTCGACCGCTTGCCGGTGCTGGCCGGAAGCGATTTCCGCGAAGATGCGCTTCTTGAGTTCAGCCGCGCCGCCGGTCTGCGCCTGGGCGCTGACGGCGGAGAGGATCACCAGGGCGGTGAAGATGAGCGTTGAAAAGATTCTGTGTGCTTTCATTATCGTTCTCCTTCTTCTGTTTGAAATATGGACTTTGCCATCCGACAGGTCGGGACTATAATCGAGGCCACTCCTGGGGTAATGATGGCGGCCTGTTGAATCCGTGATTTTTCCCTGCCGCGTAGTACCGGCGTGACGATTCGGTGACGGTTATGGCAACCCCTAAACAGGATGGCCCGATGACTTACGCTTTCGACGACGTGGTGGTGGACCGTGAGAGCTTTCGTGTGCTGAAAGCGGGCGAGAGCCGCGCCCTTGAGCCGCGCGCCTTCGACCTGCTGCTCTACCTGATTGACCATCGCGGGCGCGTCATCGACAAGCAGGAGCTGTTCGAGCAGGTCTGGAAGCAGGCGTTCGTCACCGATAATGCCCTGACGCGGGCGATCAAAGAGATTCGCCGCGTCATCGGCGACAACGCCAGCGCGCCGCGCTACATCGAGACCCTGCCCAAGCGCGGCTATCGCTTCATCGCCGAAATTAAATCGGCAAACGAGCCGGCGGCAGATTCCGGGCAGGCCACCGGGCGCAGGCCGGAAGAGGTCGCCGCGGGAAGAAAGCGCCTGATGCCGCGGCAGGCCGCGCTGCTTGCCGCCGCTGTGATGATTCTCGCGGCGGCAGCCGTCTGGTTTTTCATCGCCGCCGCCAATCGCCGCTGGGCGAGGGCGCAGGTGCCGCGCATCGCGCAACTGGCACAGGAGCGGAAATCGTTTGAAGCTTTCGACCTGGCCGTAAAAGCGCTGGCGTATTTGCCGGGCGACGTGGGCCTCGTGGCGCTGCTGCCGGAAATCTCCGATACGATTACGGTGACGACCGAGCCGGCGGGCGCGCGCGTCTACCTCAAGCGATATGCGCCGGACGCCACGGGCGGGTTTCCGCCGCGCCAGTTGATGGGCACGACACCCATCGAAAACCTGAGAATCGCGCGCGGCGATTACATCCTCACCATCGATAAAGACGGCTACGCCCCGGCAGAGCGCACCATCTCAACGGCGTTGAGCCGGTTTGGAAACTCGGTCGCGCCCGTCTCATCCCTGCTCAATCGCATGCGAGAAACGGAAGAAGAGGTCGCGGAGCCATCCGTCATCAAGCAGACGCTGGTCGAAGCCGACCGCGTCCCGCCGCGCATGGTCATGATCCCCGGCGGCAGTTACCGGCTAGTCGGCTGGGGGAAGCCGACCGAGGCGCTCGTCCGGCTCGACGATTACCTGATTGATAAATACGAAGTGACCAACAGCGAGTACAAAGCCTTCGTTGACGCCGGCGGTTATCTCAAGAAGCAATATTGGCAGCCGCCGTTCATCAAAGAGGGGCGCGCGATTTCCTGGGAAGAGGCGATGCGCGGGCTGAAAGACCGCACAGCGATGGCCGGGCCGCGCGGCTGGGCCGGGCAGACTTTCCCCGAAGGCAAGGCCGAGCACCCGGTCACAGACATCACCTGGCACGAAGCCGCCGCCTACGCCGCCTGGCGCGGCAAGCGGCTGCCGACGATCTTTGAATGGGAGAAGGCGGCGCGCGACGGCCTCTTCACTCACTCGACGCCGATCACCATGCCCTGGGGGCCGGTTGACACGGGGCAATCAGCCGAAGGGCGGGCAAATTTCAAAAGCGACGGCGCGGTGCCGGTTGACCGCTTCGAGTTCGGCATGAGTCCGTACGGCTGCTACCAGATGGCGGGCAATGTTTCCGAGTGGTGCCGGAACGAAACCGGCGAAGGGTTCATGACAGCGGGCGGCTCGTGGGGCGACCTCTCCTACCTGTTCGGCTATGTCGGGGCGTTCCCCGGTGTCTACAGCGCCGGCACGCTCGGCTTCCGTTGCGCCATGAATGCCGGCGAAGCGGCGGGCGATCAAGGCGCGATGCGCATCGAAAGCGCCGGCCAGGTCCCGGCTTACGCGCCGAGCGGCGACGCCGATTTCAAGAGCCGGCTGAGCCATTACCGCTACGACAAAACGCCGCTCGCGGCGGAGGTCGTCGAGGTGAAGGAGACGCCGGAATGGCGACGCGAGCGGATCACGTATGCGGGCGCAGGTGACGAGCGCGTCATCGCCTACCTCTACCTGCCGAAGAATTTTCGCCCGCCATTTCAGGTGATCCAATTCGTCCCCGCGGGCGACGTCTATGGCCGATACATTACCATCTCGGAATCGGTCGAGATGATTCTGACGCCGCTCATCAAATCGGGCCGCGCCGTCTTCGCCGTGGTCTTCAAAGGGTTCAAGGAGCGGGAGCGGCCGCCGGATTACAAAGAGACGCCCTACGCCTCCGTCCGATGGCGCGACGTGATGGTTGGCCGTTCGACCGACCTCGCCCGCGGCCTCGACTACCTGGAGACGCGGGGCGAGGTTGACGCCAGTCGGGTGGCGTATTACGGCTACAGCGCGGGCGCGGAGGACGGCTTGATTCTCGCGGCGGTCGAGCCTCGCTATCGCGCGGTGGTGCTGGTCGCCGGCGGGCTGCCGCGCGATTGCAAGCAGCGGATCGCCGAAGCCAACCCGGCGAACTTCGCGCCGCACATCCGCGCGCCGAAGCTCATGCTCAACGGTCGCTACGACGAAGCCTACCAGTTCAAGACGGAGATCGAGCCGCTGTATAAATTGCTGCGCGAGCCGAAGCGACTGGAAGTGTACGACGCCGGGCACACGCCGCCGATTGAAACGGCGGTGCCGGTCGTCAACCGGTGGCTCGATGAAACGCTCGGCCCCGTGAAAGTTGATTGATCGCTGCCCACGGCGCATGGTCGCGGTTGCATCCCCGCGCGCTTGCCCGTAACCTACTCCTTTAATCCATCGGAGGTGACTCTTGGCAAAGCGACATCCGTTTCTGGGCGGCGCGCCGATTGACCCGCAACCGGTCAACGGCCAGATGACCGTAGCCGATCTGGTCGAGCAATCCTTCCTGGCCTATAACGCGGCGCGGCTGCGCGAAGGCTGTCAGTTGTTCGTCGAAAAAATGTTGGCCGACGACGTGACCATCGGCATGAGCCTGACCGGGGCGTTGACGCCCGCCGGATTAGGAATGTCGGCGATCATCCCGCTAATCGAAAACGGCTTCGTGGACTGGATCGTTTCGACGGGCGCGAATCTGTATCACGACACACACTTCGGTATCGGTCTGAAGATGCACCGCGGCAACCCGCAGACCTCTGACCTGGTGCTGCGCGAAGAAGGCGTCGTGCGCATCTACGACATCTTCTTTGAGTATGACGTCTTGCTTTCGACCGACGAGTTCTATCGCCAGATGATCGCGGGGCCAGAGTTCCAGCGCGACATGAGCACGGCAGAGTTTCATTACCTGGCGGGCAAGTACGTCGCCGAGCGCGAGCGCGTGCTGGGGCAAGGGCGCAAGAGTCTGTTGGCGGCGGCTTACGAGGCAGCCGTGCCGGTCTACACCTCATCGCCGGGCGACAGCTCTATCGGCATGAACGTCGCGGCGAAAGCGCTGACCGGCAACCGCCTGCGTTATGACGTGACGGCGGATGTCAACGAGACGGCTGCAATCGTGCTGGGGGCCAAGCGCGGCGGCGGCAAATCGGCGGTCTTGATCTTCGGCGGCGGCAGCCCGAAGAACTTCATGCTACAGACCGAGCCGCAGATCCAAGAGGTCTTGAAGATCGAAGAGAAAGGCCACGATTATTTCTTGCAGGTGACCGACGCCCGGCCCGACACCGGCGGGCTTTCGGGCGCAACCCCGGCAGAAGCCGTCAGTTGGGGCAAGATCGATCCCGACCGCCTGCCCGACGCCGTCGTCTGCTATGTGGATACGACCATCGCCTTGCCGATCATCGCGGCGTACGCGATGGCCCGCCACGCGCCGCGCCCGCTCAAGCGGCTCTATGATCGGCGCGAGGCGATGATGAGCCTCTTGAAAGAAGAGCACGCGCGCGCCGCCGCAAGCGCGCCCGCCGCGCCAGAAGACGCGCACAGCCTTGATCGCATACGGTAGGCGATTGTCATTGGCCCATTCGGAGAATTGTTTATGCAATCTGCTTTGTCGCTTTCGCCGTCAGACATCGAACAGTTGATCGCCGACCGGCGCGACCTTCACATGCACCCTGAGCTGGGTTACAACGAGCAGCGCACCGCCGGTCTTATCGCGGAGCGGCTCGCGGCGCATGGCTACGAAGTCAAGCAGCGGGTCGGGCGCACCGGCGTTGTCGGTCTGCTTGAAGGCACGAAACCGGCTTCGGAAGCCGATTTGACGGAAACGGGTGGCAAAGCGCGGGGGCTGCTCTACCGCGCGGACATGGATGCCTTGCCGGTGCAGGAAGAAAACGCCGTCGCCTACCGCTCGCAAAACGACGGCGTCATGCATGCCTGCGGGCATGACGCGCACGTTGCCATCGCGCTGGCTGTCGCCCGACGCATGGCCGAAGAGCGCGACACCTTTTGCGGCCCCTTGAAGTTCGCTTTCCAGCCCGCCGAAGAAGGCGGCAACGGTGCCGTGGCGATGATCGAAGACGGCGTGCTTGCCGCGCCCGACGTGACGGCGGCCATCGGCCTGCACGTCTGGAATAACTTTCCTGTCGGCACGGTCGGCGTCTATGCCGGGCCGATGATGGCTGCCGTCGACGAGTTCACTTTGCTGATTCAGGGGCGCGGCGGTCATGGGGCCATGCCGCAACAGACGGTTGATGCCATTGTCGTCGCCGCGCAGGTCGTCACCGCTTTGCAAACCATCGTCAGCCGCAATGTCTCGCCGCTCGACGCGGCGGTTGTCACCGTCGGCAAACTGACGGGCGGCTCGGCCTTCAACGTCATCGCCGGCAGCGCCGAGCTGCGCGGCACGGTGCGCACCTTTAACCGCGAGACACATACGCGCATCCCCGAAATGTTCGAGCGCGTCGTGCGCGGCGTCTGCGATGCGATGGGCGCGAGCTACACGGTGGAGTACAAACGGCAGACGCCGCCGCTGGTCAACAACGCCGTGGTCTGCGAGCTGGTCGCCGACTGCGCCGCCGAAGTCGTCGGGCGCGAGCAGGTCATTCGCGACGACAGCGTGCGAACGATGGGCGGCGAAGACATGAGCTATTTTCTTGAGCGCGTGCCCGGCTGTTATTTCTTTTTGGGGACGCGCAACGAGACGCGCGGCCTGACCTACCCGCACCATTCGCCGCGCTTCGACATAGACGAATCGGCGCTGGCCTCAGGCGTCGAAATCATGACGCGCGTCATCAAACGCTACCTCGCCTGAGCCGAAGGATCACTGTGCAATTTGTTGATCGTCACTTTGCTCACCGTTTGGAACTGACGGACGCCGAGGGCGGCGTTGCCTTCGCCCGCGCTTACGCCGATCTGTTTCTTGAGTCAGAAGCGACGGCAGAGTCATTCGCCGGCGGCTGGGCGACCTTTGCCGGGGTTGATTCGCCGCTCACACAAGCCTTCGCGCTCGGACTCGCGGGGCCGGTCGAGGAGGCCGAGATCGAACGCATGGAAGATTTCTTCCGCAGCCGTGGTGCCGCCATCAACGTCGAGCTTTGCCCCTACGCCGATCCGTCCATCATCGAAATTTTCCAGCGACGCGGCTACACGCTGATCGAATTCTCAAACGTCCTGGTACGCCGGCTCGCGCCCGAAGACGCCAAGCTGTCCATCGATCAATCGGTGCGCGTGCGCCGCGCCGAAGCCCATGAAGCCCAGTTGTGGGGCGAGACCGTGGCGCGCGGCTTTTTCACCGAAGGCGAGCTGCCGCAGTCGTTGATCGATCTGATGAGCGCCTCGTTCCGCAGCAGTGCGGGGACGCACTTTCTCAGCGAGATTGATGGGCAGATTGCCGGCGGCGGCGGACTGGTGAGGCGCGAGGGCATCGCCTCGCTCGGCGGCGCAAGCACGCTGCCGGCGTTTCGCAATCGCGGCGGACAGACCGCCCTGCTCCGTGCCCGCATCGCGTTTGCTGCCGAGCGCGGCTGCGAGATCATGATGGTGACGACACTGCCCGGCACCGTGTCGCAACGCAACGTCGAGCGCCAGGGCTTCCGCGTTGTCTACACACGATCCAAGCTCACCAGGCCGTAGGGAGGAAGCAGAAATCCGGTGACGATTCATGTTTGGCAGGGCGTGATTATTTTCAGCGCGGCGTTCGTCGCCGGCATGATGAATTCGGTGGCCGGCGGCGGCACGTTGCTCACTTTCCCGGCGCTCATCTGGATGGGGATTGACCCGAAAGCCGCGAACGTCACCAGCACGATTGCGCTATGGCCCGGCTCGCTCGGCGGCATGGTCGGTTATCGCCGCGAGCTGCGCGACAGCCGCCGCTTCATGCAATGGCTGGCGCCGTCATCGGTCGCCGGCGGACTGGTCGGCGCGCTGCTCTTGCTAAAGACGCCGTCCAGCACATTCGCCGCCATCGTGCCTTTCCTGATCCTCTTCGCGACGATTCTTTTTGCCGCGGGCGAGCCCGTGATGCGCTGGCTGCGCCGCCAAAGACATGACGAAAAGCGCGCCGCGCCGCATCACCCGGCGACAAGTGCAGCAGAGCCCTTGCCGCCGGCTTCCACGGAGCCGGGGCGGGCGTGGTGGGCGGGCGCGATCATCCTGCAATTCTTCTCGGCGACCTATGGCGGTTATTTCGGCGCGGGCAATGGCATCGTGATGCTGGCGGTGCTTGGCCTGCTCGGACTCACGGACATTCATCAGATGAACGGCTTAAAAAACTTCTTCGCCGTTTGCATTAACGTGATCGCCTCGTTTTACTTCATGATATGGGGGCCTGTGCAGTGGCCGGCGGCCCTGGTGATGACGGTCGGCGCGATTGCCGGCGGCTACGGCGGCGCCGGATTAGCGCGGCGCATGGGTCGGCGCTTTGCGCGCGGCGCGGTCATCTTCATCGGCCTGGCGATGACTCTATCGTTACTGTTTCGCCGCTGAGTGAACGACATGAATCAAGTGCTGCTCTACGACGGGGTCTGCGGTTTCTGCGACCAGATGGTGCAGATGATCTTGCGCCATGACCGCCGCGGCACGCTGCGCTTTGCGGCCTTGCAGAGCGCCTATGGCGAAGCGATCAAGACACGACACCGCGAATTGGACAATATAGATTCAGTCGTTCTGGTCGAAAGCTCACCCGATACCAACGAGGAGCGCATCTTCATCCGCTCTGCCGCGGCGTTGCGCGTCGTGGCTTACTTAGGCGGTTGGTGGAAGCTGCTACTCGTCTTCCACGTTTTGCCGCGCCCGGTGCGCGATTTCTTCTATGACCTGTTCGCGCGTTACCGTTACCGGCTGTTCGGCAAGCACGATAGCTGTCCGGTGCCGTCGCCCGACGTGCGCGCGCGCTTCGTTGATTCAATGTAATCTCGCCCACACAGAACACTCATGAAGCAAGCGCCGGTTTTTCTCACAGGCCAGTGGAAGCAACTGGCGATGCTCAATTACGAAATAGACCCACGGCTGCTGGCGGCGCGTCTGCCGCGTGGCACAGAGCTTGACAGTTGGCAGGGCAAGACGATGGTGAGCGTCGTCGGCTTCATGTTCTTAGAGACCCGCGTGCTCGGCATCAAGATTCCGTTTCACGTCCGCTTTGAAGAAGTGAACCTGCGCTTCTATGTGCGGCGCAACAGCGAAGACGGCTGGCGGCGCGGCGTCGTCTTCATCAAAGAGATCGTGCCGCGCCGCGCCGTCGCGCTCGGCGCTCGGCTGTTTTATAACGAGAATTATACGGCCTGGCCGATGCGTCATCACACGGAGCTTGACGAATCAACGACCGGCCGCGGCGTGGTCGAATACGGCTGGCGAACCGGGGGACGCTGGAACAGCTTGCGCGCCGAAACCGTGGGCGCGGCCCGCCCGCTGGTTGACGGCTCGGAAGCCGAGTTCATCACCGAGCATTACTGGGGCTATGCGATGCAGCGCGACGGCGGCACGGTCGAATACCGCGTCGAGCACCCGCGCTGGCAGGTCTGGGAGGCGAGCGCCGGCGCGCTCGATTGCGACGTGCGCGGGGTGTATGGCGCGGAGTTCGTTGATGCCTTGCGCGGCGAGCCCAGCTCGGCGTTTGTCGCCGCGGGCTCCGAGATCATCGTGCGGCGCGGCGCGCGCATCGCGTGAGCTTGATGCTACGCTTTCATTCTTGACCGAGCGGCGACTCGTCGTAATGCGCCAGCAAGTCTATCGGACCATCGTAAATCGCCATCGCGCCCTTCAGCCCTGTGTCGTCCCAGCCGCCCGAGCGGAAGGCGATCACGCGGACGCCGGCCCGCGTTGCCGCTTCGATGTCGTAAGGCGTGTCGCCCAACATCACCGCTTCGTCCGCGGAAAAGTCCGCGCCATCGAGCGCCGCCTCGACGATATCCGGGTCGGGCTTGGAATGATCGGCATCATCGGATGAAGTCTTCTCTTCGATCAAGTCCGCCGCGCCGGCAATCTCTAAGAGCGGTTTCAGCTCGTCCTCTTTCGCAGAGCTGGCGACGACCAGCTTCAAGCCGGCGTCGCGCATGCGTTGCAATAAGGCTCTGGTCTGCGGGAAAGCTTTGATGTGGGGCAGGTGGCGAGCCTTGAATATCTCGCCGCGCTTCCGGCTGATGGCCTGGCCTTCGGAACTGTCTTCCTTGATGCCTGATACCTTCGGCATCAGCTTGTCGCCGCCCATGCCGATCAGCCAGCGCACCTGCTCAAATGTAATGTTGATATCAAATTCGGCGAACGCTTCGACCCAGGCGCGGGCGTGCGCGTCGTTGCTGTCAACCAGCGTGCCGTCAATGTCAAGGATGATGCCGCGAATCTTACTCAACGTCGGGAGTCCTCGTTTCCTTAGCTACTCCACAAACGTCCGCCATGGAGCCTAACGCAAGGGGCGGCGATAAAACAATCCGCGCCGGAATGTTTATAATTCCCGCGCGTACGAGGCGGGATGGCGGCGCGCCGCCATCCCGCCTGATCGAAGCCCGCGCCGGGTCGCGGCTTAGCGCCCAAACCACTGGTGCAGCAAGTCGCGACCGCCGCCGAGCGCAAAGACCTCGATGGTGCCATTCGGGTCAATGCCCACCGCCGCGTCGCTAGTGAAGCCCACGCCGATGGTCGCCCAGTTCGTCCAGTAAGGGAACCCCGACATCTGGTGAATGTTCATCAGCTCGCCGCTGCCGGTCCTGACAAAGACTTCGAGCTGCCCCGAATGGTTGGTCGCGGCGACGATGCTCGCGGACGCGGCCAGGTAGGCTTGCGGGCGGCTGCTGTCGTTCAAAGGCTGCCAGTCGCTCCAGTTCCCATTAGGCGTCGTCTGCCAGCGGTGCCAGACGCGGTTATCCATCCCGTGGGCGAACAACTCCAGTCGCCCGTCAATGTTCTTGGCGAGCGTCACGTCGCCTTGCACCTGGCCATTGAAGGGGACCCAGCCCGACCAGCTGCCGCCGCGAGTCACCTGGTAATTCACCCAGACCGAGCTGTCCAGCGCGCGGGCGGCGACGTGCATCCTCCCGGCGGCGTCGGTGGCGGCGGCGACGCGGCCACTGAAGCGTTGGCCGGGCAGCGCCTCCCACCCGGACCAGGGAGCCCCGAAGGCGTCGAACCAGCGCTGCCAGATGTGGTAGACCTGATTGTCAGAGGCCACGGCGAAGACCTCTATGCGGTTGTCCCAGTTCAGGCAGGCGGTCGGGTCGCCCTGCATCCCTGCGGCGGCCTGGCCGAGGCTCGACCACGAACTCCAGTGCGAGGCGTCGCGGGCGTTCGGCTCGTTCTGCCAGCGGTGCCAGATGGCGTTGTCACGACCGAGCCCGAAAATCTCCAGCTTCTGCCAGTTGTTTTTGACGACCGCGACCGGGCCGCGGAACGTCTGATCGCCCGGCAGTTGCTCCCAGCCTGAGCAGTTATTGGGCACGTTGGCGGCGCGCTGGTAGAGATTCCAGACGCGGTTGTCCATACCGCGCGCGAAGACCTGTAGCCTGCCATCCTGATTAGTGCCGACCGCCGGCGGCGAAGTCAGGACGCTGCCAAGCGAATACCATGTCCCGACGGGCGGCGGCGGGCTTACGGGCCGAACGTCGAGCGGCACTTCCGACCGCGTGCCGCCGGCGACAGGCGGCAGGCTGACCCACTTCCCCTGAGCCGAAAGGTAGCTGACGCCGATGCGGTAACTGCCGGGCACTTCGCCGAAGCGCTCGCTGACGCGGCGGATGCGCCGCTCGCCGCCGGGCGGGATGGGGCTGGCGTCGCCATCGCCGCCTCCCAGCAGCTCGTCGTGATTGTTGCCCATGGGGTCGCGCACGTAGATGTAGAGCTGGCTGACGTGGGCCGGGTAGTCGCCATAGTTGCGCACCAACACTTCGACTTCCAGGCGCTCGCCGACGCGCGGCGTGGCGCTCGCCGTCCGCAGGATGAGTCCTTCCTGAAGGCCCAGGTCGATGTAGGTCGGGCGCTCGGCGGGCACGGGGCAGCCGGTGATGAACAACGAAGCGTACAGGTCGGCGTTCGCCCCGCTGCCATCCGAGCGCGAGTGGACGAGCCGGCGGCGGGCTTCGTCGAGGCAAATCATCATCTCGACGTCCGGGTAGTTGGAGTCGTACAGGTAAACCCGCCTGGGGTTCTCGTCATAGCCGATGGCCAGCACCTGATGGCCGAACGGGTCGCCCTCGCGGCGGCCGCGCAGGCCCAGCACGAGCGGCTGCTGAGTGGCGTCGAGCTGTTGCTTGATGCGCGGGAATTCATCCTTCAAGCTCCAGTCGAATTGCGTGTCGAAGGTCACGCCCGGCAGGGTGACCCAGTTGGCCGCGCTCAGCAGGCCGAACGGGCCATAGCTGATCATCTGGTTGTCGTAAATGAATTGCCGCAGCCGCGAGCCTTCGGGCGGCACGGTCAGGCCAGCGCCGAAATCCGCGCCCGTATGCGTCGGGACCGACAATCGGTTGATGTAGTACCGCAAGGCGGCCAGCGCCATGCCGCCGCACAGGCCATAGGTTTCTAGCCGCGGGTATTTGAGGATCGTGTTGACGAAATCGTTCCTGAAATGGAATCCATGCTGTGATGGAATAAACTGTGTTCTCGGCATTGTCATTCTCCTTTCAATTGCCCTCTAATTGGCCGGGCGGGTGCCCGGAAAGCGGGGCGCGGGAAGCGGCGCGGCCCTCGGGCCACCGGCCATCTCCGCGCCCGTGTCTGCCGTTTACCGGGCCGTTGCCTTCGCTTCAGCCTGGTGCTAGACTGGCGCTACTCCCCAGCCGGGCGAGGTCGGCTGGAGACGCGTCACAGCTTGTCCCGGCGGCCCACAAGGAGTCTTCAAGCGGCGCTCAATTTTTTCTCAGGAAGTTTTCAAGATGTCCCGAAGTACCATAAGAAGTAACTTTTATGACTTCGGCCCATTCCGCCTGGACGTCGAGAATCGTTTGCTGCTGCACGGCGGCGACGTGGTGCCGCTGCAACCCAAGACCTTCGACATTCTGCTCTTGCTGGTTGAGAACCGGGGCCGGGTGGTGGAGAAGGACGAGCTGATGCGCCGGGTCTGGCCCGACACGGCGGTCGAAGAATCCAACCTGACACAGAACATCTACGTGCTGCGAAAAATCTTCAGCGCCGGGGCCGACGGTCAGAAGTACATCGAGACGATGGCCAAGCGCGGTTACCGCTTCGTCGCGCCGGTCAGCGAAGGCAACGGCGCCCATGCGGCGGTGACGGCTCAGCCGACCTCTAGCGAGCCGGTCGCGCCCGACGCGGCCCTCGACGCATCGGCGGGCGGCCAGGCCAGTCACAGCCGACCGCGCGCGGCGTTGAGGTGGGGGCTGCCGGCCTTCTTGATCCTGCTTTCGCTGGGGATCGCCGCTTACCTTGCGAAGCGACACGGGCCGCCGCAAGAGCCGATTCGCTCAATCGCCGTGCTGCCGCTCGCGCCGCTGAATGCCGATGCCGATCAGGAGTACCTCGGCCTGGGGATCGCCGACGATCTGATCACGCGGCTCAGCAGCACGCGCCAGATCGTCGTGCGCCCGATGAGCACAGTGGTCAGGCAGGCGAGCCATGAGTCAGACCCGGTGGCGCTCGGGCGGGCCTTAGCCGTCGACGCCGTCCTGACCGGCTCTGTGCGCAGAGCGCAGGACCTCATCCGCGTCAACGTGCGGCTCATTCGAGTGGCGGATGGCGCGTCGCTCTGGGAAGACATCCTCGACGTTAAGCTGGCCGACATCCTCGCCATGCAAGATCAGGTTTCCGAGCAACTGGCGCGGACGCTGACGCTGGAATTGAGTGGCGAAGCGCGACGCCTGCTGACCCGACATTACACAGAGAGCGCCGAAGCCTATCAGCTCTATCTGAAGGGCGCCTATTATCTGAAAAAGCGGACGCGCGAAGCCTTCAACACCAGCATAGACTACCTGCGACAGGCGCTGAAGAAAGACCCGCAGTACGCGCTGGCTTATCGAGGGCTGGCCGCCGCTTACAGCTTGCAAAGCCTGTTCGGCTTCGTCCCGTCAAAGGAAGCCATGCCGCAGGCGGAAGGCATGGCCCGGCATGCGCTTGAGATCGAGGCGACGCTGGCCGGCGCGCACGTCGCCCTTGGCACCGTGCGCATGTACTACGACTGGAATCTGGCGGAGGCGGCGGGCGAGATTCAACGGGCCATCGAGCTCGACCCCAACCTGCCGGAAGCCCATCAGCTCTACGCGCTGTGCCTGGCCGCTCTGGGCCGCTTTGACGACGCGCGCAAACAGTTGCAGGCGGCGCGGCAGCTCGACCCCGGCTCGCAGGTCATCGAGAGCTCGGCGATCTGGGTCGCCTATCTGGCGGGCCAGTACGACGAAGCCATCAGCCTGGGCAGGCAGGCCATAGAGTCCGATCCGGGCTTCTATCTCTTTTACCAGCACCTGGGATGCGCCTACCTGGCCAAGCAGATGTACGAGCCGGCGATTGCCGCCTTGCGACGGGCGCGCTTGCTGTCGGCGAACGCGCCCGGAACGCTGGCGCGGCTCGCCTACGCCGAGGCCGTCGCCGGCAACCGGCAAGAGGCGCGGCAGGCGCTCGCCGAGTTACAGAAGGCGGCGGCGCCAGCGCAGGTGATCCCCTATGTTTATCTGGGCTTGAGCGAAGACGCGCGGGCGCTCGAATGGTTACAGCGGGCTTACGAAGAGCGCGCCGGCGATTTGATTTATCTGGCGACGGACCCGATCTACGACCGCCTGCGCGCGACGCCGCAGTTCAAAGCCTTGCTTAAACGCGTCGGGTTTGCGCCGTAATTTATCGGCCCACCGCTCAGAACTTGAAGTGATAGCCGACGATCCACTGATTATTGTTCCGGCGCGCCGCCCGGTTGTGCTAGGCTTCGTCGCATCAGCCCTCGGCTATCATCGGGTGTGACGGTGAACCGCTTATGATGAATGTTGACTATGAAGCGCAGCAGACGGCGCAGGCGCAGCTCGACACGGGCGAGCGCTTGCTCTGGCATGGCCGTCCTGACCCGAAGCGGCAAATTCTCGGCGGGCTGGCGATTATGCTTTTCGGCATTCCGTGGACGGCCTTCGCGCTCTTCTGGACGGGGGCGGCGTCGGGACTCTTCTGGGGCGAAAGGGAGATCGGCTGGCCGTCACTGTTCGGCCTGTTCGGCGTGCCGTTCGTGCTGGTCGGGATCGGCATGCTCCTGTCGCCTTACTGGGCTTACCGCCGAGCGCAGGGCACGGTGTATGTCATCAGCAACCGCCGCGCAATGATTATCACAGGCGCGCGCGCCCGCAAGGTTCAATCTTTTGCCGCGCCCGACATCGGGCTGATCGAGCGCACCGAACGGAGCAACGGCAAAGGCGACGTGATGTTTGCGACGGCGACCATGAACCGCAACATCCAGCGCATCGGCTTCACCGGCATCACCGAAGCGCGGCGCGTCGAACGGCTACTGCTTGACACCTTCAAACACGCGGAAGCAGACCGACCGGCGGAAGACTCGGCCGGCCGCGGCTTCAGTCCATTCTGAAAGCATAAGACCATCGCCGGTTGTTTAGAGGCGATCAATGGGCGTCGTTAATCAAGGTAGCGGGTTCGCAGAATCTCCAGGTGGTAGCGTTCGTGGCCGACCATCGCATAAGCCAGCGCCCGCACCGTGAACTCACAGTCGCTGGCCGTGCCGCGCCGCAGCCAGGCGTCGGGCGCAAGGTGCTTGAAGAAGTAAAGACTGCCGCGCCGCACATACTCAAACTCATCGATCAGCTCAGCAAGCGGCGCGGCGTCAAAGCTCGCCGCACTTACCCAATCGTCCTGCTCAAATCCCGGCAGCGCCGCCGTGTCAAGGCGCGCGAAAAACAGCGCCCGCAGCCCGAAGACGCGCTCGGCATCGGTCATGTGGCCGATGACTTCCTTGATGCTCCACTTGCCCGGCGCGTAACGTCGCTCGCCCGCGTCGGCGGGAAGCGCCCGCAGGAATTCCAGCGTCGTCTCGGTCTGTGCCTGCATCGCCGCGCAGAGATCAGCTTCGGGCACCAGGCCGATGTAGCGGCCATAGTATTCGGCATGCTCGGTCGGCTCTGGCCGACCGGTGAACGAAACGGACATAAGTTGTTTTGCTCCTTTGGAAGTGGCGCAAGCTGTTAGCTTGCGCTTGGACTCGCAAAAAGACGAATCTCGCGCAAGCTAACAGCTTGCGCCACATGAGCCGCCTTATGATTCGCTGCCCGAAGCGTTGAGCTTCCAGCCGCGATCATCGGCGGTCGCTTCGCGGGCCAGGGCCGTGTCTTCTTCGGGGTCGTTGCTCGCTTCGTCGCGCAGGCGATGTTCATACGCCGCTTTCACGAACGACACGAACAGGGGGTGCGGGTCGAGCGGCTTCGACTTGAACTCCGGGTGAAACTGACAGCCCAGGAACCACGGGTGGTCAGGCAGCTCGACGATCTCGATGAACTTGCCATCGGGCGATTTGCCGGAGAAGACCAGCCCGTGCCCGCCAAGCTCATCTTCATAGCGCGGGTTGAACTCGTAGCGGTGACGATGGCGCTCGCTGATTTCGGGCGCGCCATAAATTTGCGCCGCCAGCGACCCTTGCTTCAGATTGCAGGGATACGCGCCGAGCCGCATCGTGCCACCCATCTGCTCGACGCCGATCAAATCGCGCAGCTTGAAGATCACCGGGTGCGGCGTGTCGTCATCGAATTCGGTCGAATCGGCGCCGTCGAGGCTGGCGACGTTGCGGGCGAATTCAATCGTCAGACATTGCATGCCGAGGCAGATGCCGAAGTACGGAGTCTGCTCGCGGCGCGCGTAATTGATCGCCCGCAGCATCCCGGAAATGCCGCGCTTGCCGAAACCGCCCGGCACCAGGATCGCGTCAAAGTCGCGCAAGCGATCTTCCCAGTTCGGGTCGTCCATCAGCTCGTCGGATTCGAGCCAGCGCACCTGTACGCGCAAACGATTGGCGACGCCGCCATGCACCAGAGCTTCGTGCAAGCTCTTGTATGAATCTTCCAGCTCGACGTACTTGCCGACGATGCCGATGCTCACCGTCGCGTCAGGGTTCTTGACGGTTTCGACCAGCGCCGTCCATTTCGTCAGGTTGCGCTCGCCGGCTGCCAGTTGCAGCTTCTTAACGATCATGTCATCAAGGCCCTGGTGCGCAAACATCAGCGGCACTTCATAGATCGTCGGCACGTCCTGCGCGGTGATAACTTCGTTTTCGCGGACGTTACAGAACAGGGCGATCTTCGCCTTCATGTCGTGTGGCAGCGGGCGGTCGCAGCGGCACAAGAGCAGGTCGGGCTGAATACCGATCTCGCGCAGCTCTTTAACCGAATGCTGCGTCGGCTTGGTCTTCAACTCGCCCGACGCGGCGATATAAGGCACCAGCGTCAGGTGAACGAAGAGCGCGTTTTCGCGCCCGATTTCGTTGCCCATCTGGCGAATGGCTTCCAGGAAAGGCAAGCTCTCGATGTCGCCGACGGTGCCGCCGATTTCGACAATCACCACGTCCGGGCCCTCGGCGACGGCGCGGATGGCGTCTTTGATTTCGTTGGTGATGTGCGGGATGACCTGAATCGTCTTGCCGAGATAATCGCCGCGCCGCTCTTTGTTGATCACCGACAGGTAGATGCGCCCGGTCGTCCAGTTGTTCGATTGCGTCAACTGCGCGTGCGTGTAGCGCTCGTAGTGGCCGAGGTCGAGGTCGGTTTCGGCGCCGTCGTCGGTGACAAAGACTTCGCCGTGCTGAAAAGGCGACATGGTGCCGGGGTCAACGTTGATATAAGGGTCGAGCTTCTGTAAGGTGACGCGCAGGCCGCGCGCTTCGAGCAGGCAGCCGATAGACGCCGCCGCCAGCCCTTTGCCGAGACTGGAGACGACGCCGCCGGTGACGAAAATGAACTTGGTCATACCTGATCCTCCTCAATCATCCTCTTGACTCGTTGATAATCCTGCTCGGTGTCCACGCCAATCGAGCGATGCTCGACCGCGACGACGCGTATGGGGTAGCCGTGTTCGAGCACGCGCAGCTGTTCGAGCTGTTCCAGGCGTTCGAGCGGCGACGGCTGCATGCGGGCAAAGGCTTGCAAGAACTCGCCGCGGTACGCATAGAGTCCCGAATGCTTACGATAATGATGAAGCAAGCTCGCATCCATGCGCAACGCTTGCTCCAGGGTGTGGCCGGGGGTGGGCCGGATGTGCGGCACGGGCGAGCGCGAAAAATAGAGCGCGAACCCCTGATGGTTTGTAACCACTTTGACGACGTTCGGGTTGAACACATCTTCGACATCGGTGATGGGCTCTGAGGTGGTGCTGATGTGAAGCTGTGAATCGGCGATGAGCGGCGCGATGGCCGCATCAATGGTTGCCGGCTCGATCAACGGCTCGTCGCCCTGCACGTTGACGACGATTTCGGCATCAAGCTGGGCGGCGGCTTCGGCGATACGGTCGGTGCCCGAGGCGCACGCGGCACTGGTCATGACTGCGGCCGCGCCGTGCGCCGTGACCGCTTCGAAGATGCGCTGGTCGTCGGTCGCAACGATTACGCGCGCGACAGACTGCGCTCGCGCGGCGCGCTCGACGACATGCAATATCAAAGGAATTTGCTTGATGGGGAGGAGGGGTTTGCCCGGCAATCGTGTCGAGGCGTACCGCGCAGGGATGATCGCAATCGCTTCTCCCTTCACGGGCCTTCAGAGTATCCGAAACTAGGGCTCAATGTCAAACAGGCAAACCTATCAACCGCCAAGACGCCAAGAACGCCAAGAAGAGTAAATCTATCTTGGCGTTCTTGGCGTCTTGGCGGTTTACTGCGCCGGCGTCAGGACGATGTTGCGGAACATGACCTTGCCGTGGTCGCCCTGGAGCATCAGCGGGCCGGGCGCGCCTTCGTCGCTTTCGAGCGCGCCGCCGGTGATACCCGGTATCTCGGCGTTGTCAACGATGGTCTTGCCGTTCAGCACCACCGTCACGCGCCGCCCGATCAAAGTGATGTCGTAAGTCTGCCACTCGCCCGGTCGCCCCGAGGCGTTGACCACCGGGCGCAGAAAACCGTAGACGCCGCCCATGCGCAAACTGTCAGAGGCTTTGCCAAAGCTGTCTTCAATCTGCACCTCGTGGCGTCCGCGCAGGTAAACGCCGCTATTGCTCTCGGCGACGATGTTGAATTCAAGATGCAGCTTGAAGTCTGTGAATTTTTGTTCGGTGATGATGTCAACACAGGGGACGTTGTTGGTCATCGTGCCGTTTGTCGCGCTCCAGCAGTTGCCGCGTTCGGTTGAGCGCAGCCGCCATCCCGTGAGGTCTTTGCCGTTGAACAGGTGAATCGGCTTGCCCCAGCGCGGCGCGGCGGTGCGTATCATGTCGGGCGCGCGCACGCCCGTCCAGTGCAAAGTCTTGCCGTCGGCGCTTTCGGTCGTGCCTTCCAACCGGTCGCCGTTCAGCCTGCCTTTGAAGACCAGGTCGTGGGCGTTCGTTTCGTACTGCACAGGGATTCTGAAGAGCAGCTCGCCACTTTTATATTCGATCTGCGCGATGTGGCGATTGCTGCCAAAGCGCCCGACGAAGCGGCCCATCAGCTCGGTCTCTTTGCGCAGCGAGATTTCAACCCACGACGGATATGAGCCGTTGGCTTCCTGCACGGTCAAGTCCCAGCGGCCCAGCAAGCCGTCGGCGAATCCCGGCTTTGGCGTCTGCGCGCCGGCAACCGACGCGAGCAGCATCAGCAGACAGAGCAACAGCGGTAACAACGCGAGGCGGTATTTGCTCATGATGTCCTCTCTTTTGAAGATGTTTTGATCGGCAACGGCCAGAAGATAACATGACCGCGAGCGGTCTGCCATGCCTGGCGTCGAGCGCAGCCGCCAGCATTGCCTTCCTTCGCCTTTTATGATGTGATGCCTTCCACGGAGGTCGACGGATGGCAGGTCAAAGCATCGAGCGCCGCGACGTGCTGCGCATTCTCGCGCTCGCCGCGACAGCAAGCCAGTTTCCGGGGTTTAAGCAGTGGGCCTTCGCTCACGATCACGCCGCTGATGGGCAACACGTCCACACGATTCAGCAAAAGCCGGCGGCAGCGGCGCAGCATGAAGCCTACAAGCCGCAGTTCTTCACGACGGATGAATACCGCCTCGTGGCTCGCCTGAGCGAGTTGATTATTCCGACCGACGACACGCCCGGCGCGCGCGAAGCCGGCGTCAGCGAGTTCATCGATTTCATGGTTGCCAGCGACCCGCCGCTACAGCCACAGTTTCGTCGCGGCCTGACCTGGATGAACGCACACGCCATTAAGGTCTATGGCGCGCACTTTCTCGACCTCAGCGCCGAACCGGCGACCGAGATGCTCAGTAACCTGGCCTACAAAGAGCGCCACCGCCTCGGCGAAGAAGACGGGCAGGCATTTTTCCGCCTGATGCGCGAATACACGCTGATGGGGTTCTATACGTCGCGCGTCGGCATGCAGGTGCTCGACGTTCCGGCGCTGAAGCAGTATTACGCGGCGTCGCCGGCCTGCCCGCACACAGACAATCGCGCCCACCTCGGATTGAAGCCGAAATATTGACGAGCTTATGCAGATCAAAAAGCCCAGGAAAATCTATGACGTTATTGTGATTGGCACCGGCGCGGGCGGCGGCATGGCGATCAAGACGCTGTGCGAAGCCGGGCTCAATGTGTTGGCGCTCAATTCTGGCCGCCGCCTTGACCCGGCCAAAGATTTTCGCAATCACAAGCTGAGCTACGACATGAAGTATCGCGGCTTTGGCGACCCCAAACGGCGCGACCAGTATTACCACATCGAGAACGAATACACCGATGGCCTGTGGGAACACGGCATCAGCTACACGACGGCGCCAGGGACGCAGTGGGAGTGGCCGCGCTGTCATGCGGTCGGCGGCAAGACGAACTTCTGGGGGCGCTCATCGGCGCGCATGGGCGACATTGATTTTCGCGCCGCCAGCCTGGACGGCTTCGGCGTCAACTGGCCGGTGACTTATCAAGAGATCGCGCCCTACTACAGCCGTGTCGAGCGCATGATCGGCGTTTGTAGCACGGTGCAGAACCGCCCAAGCAACCCCGACGGCGAGTACCTGCCGGCGTTCAACTTTCGTTGCATTGATTACATTCTGCAAGCCGGCTGCGAAAGGGTCGGCGTGCCTTACCTGCCCGACCGCCACGCACAACTGACCGTCAATCATAACGGCCACCCGAAGTGCCACTACTGCGGCAACTGCACGGAAGGCTGCGACACCGGCTCGTTCTTTTCGACGCCCTGGTTCCTGTTACCCCCGGCAGAGAAAACGGGCAAACTCGAACTGCGAACGGATGCCGTCGCCAAGAATATCATCGTCAATGATCGGGGCATGGCCGCGGGCGTTGCTTATGTTGATCGCAAGACGAAACAGGAAGTCGAAGTCTACGGCAAGGCGGTGATCGTCGCGGCTTCTTGTGTCGAGACGGCGCGCATTCTGCTCAACTCGAAATCGCGCCGCTGGCCGACAGGGGTCGCCAATTCAAGCGGTCAGGTGGGGCGCAATCTCTGCGACCATCTCTACGGCACGACCGGCAACGGTTACCTGCCGCAATTGATGGGGCAGCCGAGTTTTCCCGACAACGTCTCGGCGGCGCAAGTGGCATGGATGCCGCGCTGGCAGAACCTCAAGAACCCGCGCGAAGAGAAATTCATCCGCGGCTACTCGGTCTACCCTTATGGCGGCTGCGGCGATTATCCGTGGTATTCAAACCGGCTCGAAGGCTTCGGCTCCGACTTCAAGCGCAACATCAAACGCTACTACCCGACGCCCGTGGGGTTCTATTGCCAGATTCCAACGCTCGCGTCGGCAACCAACTTTGTCGAGATAGACCCGGAAGTGAAAGACCGCTATGGCATCCCCGTGGCGCGGCTGCATTTCCAGTGGGGCGAGAACGAATTGCTGATGTGGGAGCATGCCAAAAACGTCTGCCACGATGTCATCAAAGCGGCGGGCGGCGAGTACTGGGGCGCGGCAGAGCATCCCGAAACGCCGGGCTTCAGCCTGCACGAAACCGGCACCTGCCGCATGGGCGATGATCCGAAAAAGTTTGTCACGAACCGCTTTGGCCAGACCCATGAAGTGCCGAACCTCTACTGCTGTGACGCCAGCGTGTTGCTCTCTTGCACGGACAAAACGACGACGCTGTCGATACTCGCCTTCACGCTGCGGACTTCGGAATACGTGATTGAAAACTTTCGCGCCGGGAAACACTGAGCCGCGCGAATCAACGACTGTGTCGAAAACCGACGAGATCAAAAACCGGTCAGCCCGCGGCATCCAATGGCGCGGCGCGGCTACGGATCATGAGGCGATGAGCCGCGAGGCCGCCGAGTTGATCGTCGAAGAAATCCGCCGTCAGCCCGACCTGCTGTTATGCGCCGCGTCCGGCTCGACCCCGACTCGTTGTTATGAATTGCTCGGCGCCAAACGACAAGCCGAGCCGCGACTGTTTGAGGGCTTGCGCGTCTTGAAGCTCGACGAGTGGAACGGCTTGCCGATGGATGACCCGGCGACCTGTGAAGCGTACATTCGCCGTCTGCTCGTCGGGCCGCTCGGCATCGCAGGTGATCGTTACCTGACCTTTCGGAGCGACCCGCTCGATGCGCAGGCGGAGTGCCAGCGGGTTCGCGCCTTGCTGGCCGCGCAAACATCGATTGATCTCTGTGTGCTGGGAATTGGCGTGAATGGACACCTGGGTTTGAACGAGCCCGCCGATGCGCTCGAACCGTTCGCGCACGTTGCCAGGCTGGCTGAAAGCTCCAGGCGGCATTCGATGTTAGGCGCAGCCGCGCGAGCGCCCGAATATGGCATCACGCTCGGCATGGCCGAGATACTGGCGGCCCGCAAGATCGTCCTGCTCGTCAGCGGCGCAAGTAAACGAAAGCCGCTCGAACGTCTGCGGGTGCCGCAAGTCTCGACAGCGTTCCCGGCTTCATTCTTGTGGCTCCACGACGACGTGACCTGTTTCTATGACCGCGAGGCGGCGTCCGACTCATAAGATAGGCGCAAACATCAGCCGCCTCGCTTGAAAGGTAGAGCGCATGGATAAGCCCGTACGAGTTGGCATCATCGGTTCGCAGTTCATCTCGACGATTCACGCCGAAGCCTTGCGGCCCTGCGCCGCTGCCGAGTTGTTTGCCGCCGCCTCGCCCAACCCGGAACGCAGCTCGGCCTTTGCCGGGCGCTTCGACATCCCGCATCACTTCACGGATTATCGCAAGCTGCTGGAGATGGACGAGGTTGACATGGTTGTGGTCGGTGTTCCCAACGATCTGCATTGCCAGGTCGCCGTCGACGCCGCGGCTGCCGGCAAGCACGTCGTCATGGAAAAACCGTTGTGCCTGAACCTCGCGGAGGCCGACCGCATGATCGAGGCATGCCGCCGAGCCGGCGTCAAGTTGATGTATGCCGAAGAGCTCTGCTTCGCGCCAAAATATGTTCGTCTCAAGCAACTGTTGGATTCGGGGGCGCTCGGCAGGCCCTTGCTCATCAAGCAGTCCGAGAAGCACGATGGGCCGCACGCCGCGCACTTCTGGGATGTCAATCGCGCCGGCGGCGGTGTGACGATGGACATGGGCTGCCACGCCATCGAGTTCTTTCGCTGGATGCTTGGCCGGCCTAAGATCAAATCGGTCTACGCGCACATGACGACCGGCCTGCACGCAGACAAGACGCGGGGCGACGATAACGCGATCTTGATCCTTGAATTTGAAAATGGCGTGACGGCGATGGCCGAAGAGAGCTGGACCAAGCTCGGCGGCATGGATGATCGCGCCGAAGTGCATGGCTCGGAGGGCGTTGCCTACGCCAACCTGCTGCAAGGCAATTCGATTCTGACCTACAGCCGCACAGGCTATGATTACGCGGTTGAAAAAGCCGGCTCGACGACGGGGTGGAGTTTCACGATCTATGAGGAGGCATGGAATTACGGCTTCCCGCAAGAGATGGCCCACTTCGTTGACTGTGTGCGCCGAGACCTTGAGCCGCTGGTCACGGGCGACGATGGCCGCGCCGTGCTAGAGGCGCTGTTTGCGGCTTACCAATCCGCCGGCAGCGGGCGTAAAGTCGAGCTGCCATTCCACACAGGCGCGCAAAAGCCATACGACCTGTGGCGCAAGACAGAGCCTTAGCGAATCACCTTGATTGCGGTGACCGGGTGAAGTTCCCAGGCCGTCGCGCGCCAATTCTTCGCGCCCCCGGAGTTGGTGTTTTCTGATTCGTTGTCATGTCCTGTGTCAAACAACAGCCACCCTTCGAAGGAACACCAGTGGCCCGGCAACTCGCCCGCCAGCGCCTCGGTAGACCAGTCCCAGCCTTGCGCCCTGGCCCACTCTCTGATGCGCGGCGTGACTTCCAATTCGACGCGCCCGCGCGGCGCGGCTTCGGGGGCGAGCGCCACCTCGATGTGCGTATCACGCCGCAGGAACGAGTAGCAGTTGGCCGATTCGACGCTGCCCGCCATGACCCTGACGACGTAGCCTTCGAGCCGCGCCGCCGACGCCTCGGACCAGCGACCGCGGTCGCCGCCGGGCTGTAGCAAGGCGTCGAGCGTGACCCGGTCGTCGAAGTCCGATGGCTGCGGCAGCCGTGTGCGGTTCTTGAGCCGGTTGATGGCGCGCATTCGCGGCGTGAAGCTGATGCCGTTGGGCAGGCTGTTCGACTGCGTGACGATCAGCAGCGCGGCGATCAGGAGCAGTAGCGCGATGTGTCTCGTATACCTCAAGCCGGTTGGCTTCATGCGTGAATCCTCGGCGCGGTGTTTCGGGGCGGCCACGAATCGTTTATCATATCAGCTAATGGCGCCGGGCTTCTGAGTTCGAACCGTCGCGCCCGCCCGGTGAGCTTGTGACGGTTGCGTTTAATCCGGACATCTTTGACCGTGTGCCTTTTGCGATTCACATTACATGCACGAAGAGCGAAGAACTAAGCCCGCCGCCAGCCCTCGCAAAAGCAACTTCGCAGCGAAGCACAAGCCCCGCCGCCGGCGGCGACCGAAGGGCGTCCCCGGCTGGTGGGGGCGGCTGCGGTCGCTCATCTGGTCGTGGTGGCTGTGGGCCGCCGCCGCCGCCTTCTTTTATTTCGATCACCACTCAGGGATCGCGCTCGCGCTAATCATCACCGCCTTCTTGATGTACCTGTCCACGCCCAGAGAAGGCTCGCCGGCTTACGGGCTCGAACACGAGTTCGCCATCGAGTCAGAAGAATTCCTGAGCACGGTGACGGGCGCGACCGGCGCGGCATTCCTGCGCGGCAACACCTTTGCCATCTTTAACAACGGCGACCAGTTCTACCCGGCGATGATGGAGGCCATCGAGCAGGCCAGGCGCTCGATCACCATCGAGGCTTACATCTACTGGGAGGGGAAGATCGGCAAGCGCTTCGCCGACGCGCTGGCGGCCCGCGCGCGCGAAGGCTTGCCGGTCAAAATCCTGCTCGACGCGGTCGGCGCTTCAAGCATCGGGGCCGACATCTTGAAGACGCTGGAAGCGGGCGGCTGTCAGGTCGAGTGGTATCACCCCGTGCGCTGGTACAGCCTCAACCGCGTCAACAACCGCACGCACCGCAAGTCGCTGATCATCGACGGGCGCACCGGCTTCACCGGCGGCGCCGGCATCGCCGACCACTGGCTGGGCAACGCCGAGGACGAACACCACTGGCGCGACATCCAGGTGCGCATCGAGGGGCCGGCGGCCATGACTTTGCAGACCGGCTTCGCGCGCAACTGGCTCGAAACGACCGGCGAGCTGGTATCGGGGCCGGACTACTTCCCGCCGACCGAAGAGGCGGGCGAGATGGAGATACAGTCCATCCTCAGCTCGCCGGAAACCGGCTCCTCGACGGTGCGCGTCATGTACTATCTGTCCATCGTCTGCGCGCGCCAGTCCATCCTGATCGCCAACCCTTACTTCGTGCCGGACCGGGCGGCGCTCGACATTCTCATCGATGCGCGGCGGCGCGGCGTGGCCGTCAAGATCATGGTCGCGGGCCGCCACAATGATACGCGGCTGGCGCGGTTCAACAGCACACGACTGTACGGCCCGCTGCTCAAGCACGGCATCGAAATTTACGAGTACAACCGCACCATGCTGCACCACAAGTACATGGTGTGCGATGGCGTGTGGTCTACGGTGGGGACGACCAACTTCGACAACCGGGCCTTCGCGCTCAACGACGAGAACAACGTCTGCCTTTACGACCGCAAGGTCGCCGCCGAGTTCGAGGCGATCTTTGCCCGCGACCTTGCGGCTTGCGACAAGGTCGAGCTCGCCGAGTGGCGCAGGCGCGGCGTGATGATGAAGGCGGCAGAGGCGTTCGCCTCCTTGCTGAAGGAACAGGTGTGACCGCCCGTCGTGTGTGATCACCGGCGCCGATGTGGCACGATCTTTGATACGAATTGTCAGAGTGGGCGCGCCGATTCGGTAATAATCTTTACTTACCCGGAGGGCTCTCATGGCTGAAGAGGCAACGTCGAAAAGCAATGACGAGATGACCGACGAAGAGAAGCGCGAGCGCGTGGTGCGGCTGGCGTTCGGTGGCGACCCGCGCCGCTTTGAAGCGTTCTGTGACGCGGTGCGCGCGGAAATACCGGAAGGCACCGGCGCGGTGCTGCGCGGCAGTTCCGTCACCGGCGTGCGCTACGACGATGGCGCGCCGTTCGATGCCGACGGGCCGGGCACCAGCGACCTCGACCTGACGCTGGTGGGCGACGAAGTCATGGACCTCTACATCCTGGACGGCTTCTACATGCCGAAGATTCACTCGAAGCCGCTCAGCGACAAGGACCCCGACATCGCCCCGGCGCTGGTGCCGCTGCGCGAGAAACTGCAACGCATGGTGGGACGCCCGGTCAACATTCAGGCGTCGAGAGAGTTCGTCATCAAGCTGCGCGGCGACATCGCCGGCCAGCCTTACCTTACGCTGATCGAGAAGCCCGAAAAGTGATGCCCCTCAAGCTGCTCAGTTACAACATCCGCTATGGCGGGGTCGGGCGGGAAGCCTATCTCAGCGCGGTCGTGCGGTCGTGCAACCCTGACCTGGTGGTCTTTCAAGAAGCGACGCGGCCCGCCGTCATCGAGCGCCTCGCCAGTGACACACAGATGCCGGTGTGGGCCGCGCGTGACGGCCATTCGCTCGCGTTTATGAGCCGGCTGCCGATCACGCACTATGAATGGCACCGCCCGCCGCGCACGCGTCATCCTTATCTTGAGATCGTTCCCGCCGACACCGGGCTGCGCGTCTTCGGCCTGCATCTCAGCGCCATTCATTCCAACCTGGCAGAGTGGCGGCGGATCAGAGAATTGCGCGCCATGCTCAAAGACATCGAGCAATACCAGCAGGGCTATCACGCCCTGGTCGGCGATTTCAACACGCTGGCGCCGGGGGCGATACTCGATACGCGACGGCTGCCGCTGCGGTTGCTACCGCTGCTCTGGCTCGGTGGCGGTAAGATACACTGGCGTGTGATTCAGATTATGCTCGACGCCAAGTATACGGACGGCTACCGCAGTCTGCACCCGGCGGACGCGGGATTCACCTTTCCGACCTGGGGCGCGAACATTCGCTTTGACTACATCTTCCTGCCGCAAGCCTTCGCCAATCGATTGACCGCTTGCGAAGTCTTTCGTGACAGCCTGGTCACGCAGGCGTCGGATCACTTCCCCTTGCTTGCCCAGGTTGAGGTCGGATGAAGCGGCGACGCCGGCGCGAGAAATCCGCGGCAAAAAGTGATAAAGTCTTCGCTGCAAGACCGACAAATTTCCGAGGATGGTGAGAGCATGAAATCATTGAGACCCCCTTTATGGCTCCTGCTTGCATTGAGCGTGTTCATCGCAAGCTGCCAGCAACCGCAGCCCACGCAACCGGCAAAGGAGAGCGCCAACATGCCCGATCAGGCACAACTCGAACAGATGATCGCGCGCTTTGCGCCGACCGATGTCGCCGCCGACACCGCGAAACTTTCGGCGGGCGATCAGCAGGCGCTCGCCAAGATCATTCAGGCGGCGCGTCTGATGGATGACATCTTTCTGCGCCAGGTCTGGAGCGGCAACGTTGATCTTAAAACCCGGCTCGACGCCGACACCTCGCCGCTCGGCCAGGCGCGGCGGCATTACTTCATGATCAACAAAGGCCCGTGGTCGCGGCTCGATCACAACAAGCCGTTCATCTCCGGCGTGCCGGCTGAAAAACCAGCCTACGCCGGCTTCTATCCCGACGACATCACCAAAGACGAGTTCACCGCCTGGTCGCAGTCGCTCTCTGCCGCCGACCGTAAGCAGGCCGAAGGCTTCTTTACAGTCATCCGCCGCGATAATGCGGGCAAGCTCAAGCTGGTCCCTTACAGCCAGGAGTATCAGCAGTTCCTGGCGCCTGCCGCCGCCGCCTTGCGCGAGGCCGCCGGGCTGACGTCGAATGCGACGCTGAAGGATTTCTTGACCAAGCGCGCCGATGCGTTCCTCTCCGATAATTATTATTTGAGCGACGTGGCGTGGATGGACCTCGACGCGCCGCTTGACATCACCATCGGGCCGTACGAGACCTACGAGGACGAGCTGTTCGGCTACAAAGCGGCTTACGAGGCGTTCGTCACTTTGCGCGACGACGCCGAATCGGGCAAGCTGGTGAAGTTCAGCAGCTACCTGCAAGAGCTCGAAAACAACCTGCCGATGGAGGCGCGCTACCGCAACCCGAAGCTCGGCGCGGCTTCGCCGATTCGCGTCGTTGACGTAGTCTTCACTGCGGGCGACGGCAACCGCGGCGTGCAGACGGCGGCCTTCAACCTGCCGAACGACGAGCAGGTCGTCAAAGAGAAGGGCTCGAAGCGCGTGATGCTCAAGAATATGCAGGAGGCGAAATTCAACAAGGTGCTGATCCCTATCTCGAAGGTCGCGCTCGACCCGGCGCAGTCATCACAAATCTCCTTCGACGCCTTCTTCACGCACATCCTCATGCACGAGCTGTTGCACGGCCTCGGCCCGCACAACATCACGGTCGCGGGCAACGCGACGACCGTGCGCGGACAGCTCAAGGAACTCTATTCGGCGATTGAAGAGGCCAAGGCCGACATCACAGGGTTGTGGGCGCTACAATACTTGATCGATAAGGGCGCCATTGATCCGGCGATGGAGCGCGACCTCTACACGACTTACCTGGCCAGCTCGTTCCGCTCTGTGCGCTTTGGCACCACCGAGGCGCACGGCAAGGGGCAGGCTTTGCAGTTCAATTACCTGAGCGACGAAGGCGGCATCAAGTACAACGAGGCGGCGGGAACTTACAGCATTGACCCGGCGAAGATCAAAGACGCGGTGCGCAAGCTGACGAATGAGATTCTCACGCTGCAAGCCGAAGGCTCTTACGAGAAAGCCAAAGCGCTGCTCGATAAGTACGGCGTGATTCGCCCGGAGATGCAGAAGACGCTCGACAAGCTGGGAAACATTCCCGTTGACATCGAGCCGCGCTTCACCGCTGCCGAGCGCGCTCAGTAATCGCGACAGCAAGCGGCGCTGAAAAACAAAAGAGCGGGCCGGACTTCACGTCCAGGCCCGCTCAATCTATTTAAGGCTCGCGTTAATTACCAGCGGCCATAACCGCCATACTGGCGATAGCCTTGCGCGTAGCCTCTGCGGAAGCCTTCGCGGTAGGCCGCGTTGCCGCTGCGATAGTGGCTGGAGTTGTTCGGATTGAAGGAGCGCCGGTCGCGCACATCTTCCTGTCCGCGATTCAGCCCGTCGCTGAACCCTCTCTGCTCCTCATACGAGCCGCCATAATTGCCATAGCTACCGTAGTTGCCGTAACCGCCATAATAGCCCCCGCCGTTATAAACGCGCGGCACGACTCGCGGAGTCACATAAACATAGCGGTTATTCTGGCGCTGACGGGCAGCCCATTCACGCTCGCGCTCGGCGCGCCGGCGCGCTTCCTCGCGTTCACGCTCCGAACGATAATTATCTCGGTCGCGCCAACGACGGTCTTGCGCCTGCGCCGTCGTGCTTAGCACGGTCGTGCTGCCGATGCCCAGGATGAGCGCCAGCGCCGTCCCTGCCAAGCCTTTCTTTATCCACTGTATGTTCATATTCATTCCTTCCTTTCCCTAGAAAGCATCCCCCATCTTCCTTCCGGAATCCCTCACCCTTTATGATTACAACCCCTATGCCAAAGGTGGCCTGCCGTTTGAAGAATTATTTTGCGGCGGCGCGGCCGGCTTAATCAGCAGGGATGGGCTCGCGACCGGGCAACCCGCCCGGTCCCAGGAGAGATTCAAGCCATTTAGGGACACCACTTGAACGGATTCGAGACGTTGCCGGACGGCGGCTTTTGGATCACGCGAACGGCCTATTTTCGCGCCTGCATACGACTGCGAATCATATCAAGCTCTTTCTGCAACGCCATGTACTCGGCGTTGGCGCGTTCGACATCACGCCGCTTGCGCAGCAATCGCGCACGGATGCGCGAAGGCGGCACCTGCTCGACTCGCGCGCTGGCGCGCTGCGTTTCGCGGTACTCGCGCAAGACGCGCTTGACGTTCTCGGCGTATTCTTTCACCTGGCGCTCCAATTCGGCGGCGCGCTTTTTGAGACTCTGTGGCACCACTTACCTCTCCTTCGAAGGCTAAGACGGCTTGCGATCCGGGAGAAGGCGACCCGGCCAGCCGGCGGCGCAAAACAGTTAAGGTAGATTCTTAACTTTGCTGTTGCAACCGACTGAAATACTATGATATTGTCCGTGACGTGGGAGTAAAGCCTCCGGGCCATGGGTGGGGCCACAGCCCGGATGAGGTAATGGTGGTGCGCAAGACGCTGGAATATCGAAGCTGTGGGGAGCCGAAATATTCCGAATTTGCAGTTCGCTCTAGCGCACCACCTTTATACTTCAACCGCTTGTGGGTGTCAACAAATTAAGCTGCGCCCGACAGCCGCCGGCGAGATTCAGGCAGGAAGGTCCCATGTTTTCAACCGAAGCCCTGAGCCGTATTCTCACCGAAGCCGAGCGCATCGTTCAGGATGCGCAAACTCTCCTCGATAAAGCCGCCGCCACGGGCGAAACCGAACTGATCGAAGCCGCCAGCAACAACCTCCGACAAGTGATCGAGAACCGCGACCGCCTGAATCGCGTCTTCGCGCTGCGGCTGGCCGGTGCCGAGGTGTCGGTCTGAGCCTGATCCATAAAGAATCCAATCCCGCCGCCGCTTACTCGCCTGCCGCTCACTGATCTCTTGAATTGTCAGTGTGCCGACCTTGCAAGCTGTACTTGAAGGGGCGAGCACCGACCACACGAGGCGCGACAGGCGCTCGATTGCTGCACCCTGGCCGCCCTCTTATACTTTGAATATGAAGCCCGCGCGCAAGCCTGAGCGAGCCGTCAAGCTCACCGTCATTCAGCCACGGTCGGTGCTGAATCGTTCCGGCATGGGCGGCTTCACGCTCAACCCTTACCAGGGATGCACAGTAGGCTGCGCCTACTGCTACGTGCCGCACATGAAGCACAAGCAGTTGGAAGAGCGGAAGTGGGGCACGTATGTTGACGTCAAAGAGGGCGTGCCGGAACTGCTCGACAAACAACTGGGGCGCTTGCGCCAGCCGACGCGGGTTTTCATGTCAACCGCGACCGATCCTTATCAGCCCGTCGAAGAGCGCTACCAGATCACCCGCCGCATTCTTGAAGTCTTCGAGCGCCACCCGCAGCACAGCCTCTTCATTCTGACCAAGCAAACCCTGGTCGAGCGCGACGCCGACTTGATCGCCCGCCTGCCGCGCGCCGCCGTTGGCATGAGCATTTCGGTGATCGATGACCGGCTATCAGACATTATTGAGCCGTGGGCCGCACCAACCAGCGGGCGGCTGGCAACGATTCGCCGTCTGTCGGAGCGCGGCATTGCGACTTACGTGTTGTGGGCGCCGGCCTTCGTGCCCGTGCCGATGAGCCGCGAATTCGTCCGCGACGCCATGACGAAGATTGCCGAAAGCCGGACGCAGGCGTTGTCGCTCGACAGCCTGAATTATCGCTCGCGCCAGCCCGCGGGCTTGCCGCGCCGTCTGGCTCGCGACGGCCACGCACCGGCGACCGCCGCGCAGGTCGAGCTGCTGCGCCAGGAAGCCAGGCGGCACGGCCTGGCACGCCGCCTCGATCTGGTCGCGCCGGAATCAGAGATCGCCGAGCTTCAGCCGCTGCTGCCGTTCGAGTAACCCGGCAGCGGTGCCAAACGTGGATGTGGTTAACCGGAGGTGAAAGGTAAAGATGGCAGCCAGTCATATTGTTATTGTCGGCGGCGGATTCGCCGGACTCTATACCGCGCTTGAACTGGAAAAGCGACTGAAGCGCGAGCGCGATGTCACCGTCACGCTGCTCAACGGCGAAAACTTTTTCCTGTTCACGCCGATGTTGCCGGAAACCGGCGCAGGCAGCATCGGCACGCGCCACATTGTCAGCCCCTTGCGCAAGCTCCTGCGCCGCACGCGCTTTGCCGAAGTCGAAGTATCGGGCATCAATTTTGACGCGCAGGTGGTCTCGGCGCGGCACAGCCTGACGGGCGCTGAGCGTGAGTTCCATTACGATTATCTGGTGCTGACGCTCGGCGGCGTCATCAACTATTTCGGCATTCCCGGCGCGGCGGAATTCGCCCTGCCCTTCAAGACGCTGGGCGACGCCATCTACGTCCGCAACCACGTCATCGATATGCTTGAAGAAGCTGCGGTCGAGCCGGAGCGTGCCGACGAGCTGCTGACCTTTGCGGTCGTCGGCGGTGGTCTGACGGGCGTCGAAGTCGTCGGCCAGATCAATGACTTCGTGCGCGAGGCGGCCGATTATTATCCAGAGATCGACCGCCGTCGCATCCGCGTGCTGCTTATCGAAGCCGGGCCGCGACTGATGGCCGAGATGAACGAGAAGCTCGCCGCCTTTGCCGAGCGCGTGCTGGTCAAGCGCGGTGTCGAAGTCCGCACCAACACCGCCGTCACTCGCGTCGAGCAAAATGGCTTCGCGTTGTCGGGCGGTGAACAGGTCGCGACACAAACGGTCATCTGGGGCGCGGGAGTTGCGCCCAATCCGCTCGTCGCCGGCTTCGAGCTGGCAAAAGAGCGCGGGCGCATTCGCGTCAACGAATACTTTGAAGTCGAGGGCCGGAAGAACGTCTGGGCGCTCGGCGATTGCGCTCACATTCCCAATCCGAAGACCGGCAAGCCGCACCCGCCGACGGCACAGCACGCCGTCCGCGAAGGCAAGCGCGCGGCGCGCAACATTGCGGCGATCTTTGGGCGCGCTCGGCGGCAGCCGTTTGATTACGACACCATGGGACAGATGGCGATTGTCGGCGAGCGCACAGGCGTTGCGGATTTGATGGGCCTGCGCTTTTCCGGCTACTTCGCATGGTTTCTCTGGCGAACCTATTACGTGATGCGCATCCCGCAGCTCGAAAAGCGGGTGCGCGTCATCCTCGACTGGACGCTCGACCTCTTCTTCGAGCGCGATCTGGTACAACTGGCGGTTTCGCGTGAGCATGAGCTAGTCGCCAAAACCACGCCGGGCGCTCAGACACCGCGCGTGAAATAGCCTGGCGCTGGGCGCATTTCAAAGATCGAGCGGCCGCAAATCGGGCTCGACCCAGCCGTGGCGCGCTTCCTCCGATTGCAGCCGCTCGCGTGTGTAGTAAGCGAAGATCAACTGCGAATCGCCGAGTTGCGCTACCACTTCGTTGACGAGCATAAATGCGGGCCGCGCCCGATCCATGCCCGCCACCGCCTTGCCGATCATCCTGGCCCAGAACAGCGTGATGGTCTCGTTATAGATAGTGATATGGTGCCACTCGACGTAGCGCCGCAGATCATCACGGATGCGCCCCGCGGCTTCCCGTTCGGGCGACTTCAGAAAACACCACGCGCTCATGGCGACGTGGACGCGGTGCGAGACGTCGTCGGGCGGCAGTTCGCAAGCCGCAAAGCGCGCGACCAGCGCCTCGATCTCGGCGTCATTCGTGTACGGCACAGGCTCCGGGTTACTCATATTTCCTCCGCATCAACACGGGCACAAATGAAAGCGCCTGCGCCCATCGAGCGCAGGCCGTATTTTATCCAAAAAGAAATCCGCCGGCGCTGCTGGCACCGGCGGATCGTTTCGCTTGCTTGTCGAAGAAGAGTATACGCCGGCGCGAACCGTCCATGCAACCGCCGAGATTTGCCGCCATAGGCGCGGCGCATCGCGCTTTCACATTCGCGCTGCTGGCGTGTAGAATGATGATTCGACTATGCCAGCCTCAGTGACGCCTTTCAAAGTTGGTGACGTAGAGCTTGGCGGCGGTGAGCTGTTCCTCATCGCCGGCCCGTGTGTTGTCGAAAGCGAAGCCCACGCTCTGAAGATGGCCTCGGCCATCAGCCGCATCACCCGTCAGCTCGGCGTCCCGTATATTTTCAAAGCCTCTTACGACAAAGCCAACCGCACTTCGGCGACGGCGCATCGCGGGCCGGGGATCGAAGAAGGCTTGCGCGTGCTGGGGCGCATTCGCAGCGAGTTTGGCTTACCGGTGCTGACCGACGTACACGAAACCGCGCAGGTGCGCGCCGCCGCCGAAGTCGCCGACATCTTGCAGATTCCGGCGTTCCTCTGCCGGCAGACCGATCTGATTGTCGAAGCCGCGCGCACGAATCGTGCCGTCAACATCAAGAAAGGCCAGTTCCTGGCACCGCACGACATGAAGAACGCCGTCGCCAAGGCGGCTTCGCAAAACAACCGACGGGTGATCATCACCGAGCGCGGCACGAGCTTCGGTTATAACAACCTGGTCGTAGACTTTCGCGGCCTGCCGGTGATGCGCGGCTTCGGCTACCCTGTGGTCTATGACATTACTCACAGTTTGCAGCGGCCCGGTGGCCTGGGCACGGCGACCGGCGGCGACGCGGAGTTGATCGAATACATGGCGCGGGCCGGCGTCGCCTGCGGCGTGGACGGCGTGTTTATGGAAGTTCACGATAACCCTGCGGCGGCGCTTTCCGATGGGCCGAACAGCCTGCCGCTCGAACGCCTCGCGCCGCTGCTCGAAAAGCTCAAAGCGATTCACGCGCTGGTGAAAGATCAGTTGTAAGCACAGGCCATGTGGCAGCCCAACCGCGAAAAGGTTTCAGTCGTAATGCTCAAAAAGTTTTCATTCGCTTTTATCGTCGGGCTTCTGCTCGCCGCCGCCGCGGCGGCGCAGGAAGTCGAAGTGGATCGCTATCAGATCAACGTGCGCCTCGACCCCGCGGCGAGCGCCGCCGATTGCCGCGCCGCCATCACGGTCGTCAATCTCGGTCAAACGCCAAAGACCAGGCTCTTCTTTCGCCTGAGCAAACTTGCGAAAGTCACGTCGGCCACTGTGAACGGCGCGACCGCGCAGATCGAGACAACCGAAGACCGCCGCGTCACGACGCTCAATCAAATCGTCGTTTCCGCAGACGCCGGCATCGCCCCGAACGCGACCGCCAGGGTTGAATTCGCTTACCGCATCGAAGCGCCCGAATCCTCGGCCTTGATTCACATCTACCCCGGCGAAGTGCTGCTCGCGCCCGAAGCCATCTGGGTGCCGATGCCTTCAACCGTCTTCACGCCCTATGGGCCGACGACCGCGCCATTCACGCTCGACGTCACTGTGGCCTCGGCTACAAACAACTTTCGCGGGCTGTCGGCAGGCGCGGTGAAATCCGCCGGGCCGGCGTTCGCCTTCGAGCAGTCGCTCAATTCCCTGCCCCTGCTGATTGCCGGCAATTACGATCAACCGCTCGGCAGCGATGCCGGCGGCGTGAAGATCGAAGTCTACACCCCGCCCGGCCTGACCCTGGCGGCTGCTGCGAAGGCCGCGGGCCCGGCGATCAGCAAGCGCTTGAGTGATGAAGCCGGGCGCGCGGTTGATTTCTTCACGCGCCTGCTCGGGCCGCCGCCTGCGGGCGCGACCTTCCGCATCATCTCGTCGGCACGCGCCGGCAATCTGGCCGTGCCGGGGGCGCTGGTCCTAAACGAGCAAGTGTTCCGCCGCGACGTGGTCACCGAGTCAACCATTGAAGCCGTAGCCGATGCCGTCGCCAGAATGTGGACGGAAGGCCGCGCGCGGATTCGCGGCATCGAAGCCCGCAGCGGCCAGCGCCCCCGCAGCGTCGCTTTCCTGCGCGATTCGCTGCCGCGTTACCTGGCGGCGCTCTACTTCGAAGATCGCTTCGGCAAAGAGGCAGGGCGCGACGCCTTCGAGCGCATGCGCTGGAGCTACACGCCGGTGGCGCAATCGGGCCGCGACGCCGAGCTGGGCTTGCAGACCATCGCGCTGCCGAATTACAGCGCCGCCATCTTTGGCAAAGGCCCGCTGGTGCTGCGGCTGATGGCCGAGACCGCGGGCCGCGACAAAATGATCGCCGCGATCAAGACGACATTCGCTGTCGCGCAGACGAAGGTGGTCACGCCGGATGACTTTCGCGCCGCCGTCGTCAAGAGCACCAGCCCGGCTGTCGAAAAGCTCTTTCAGCAATGGCTCGACTCGATCACCGAGCCGGACCTCATCGTCGGCGCGCCGCTGCCGTCGGACAAGCCCGACACGCAGCGCCTCAACCTGCGCAACCTGGGCACAGGCGACGTGACCGTCAAAGTGCTGGCGACGACCGCTTCGGGAAAGCCTGTGACGATCAGCGTCGCGGTGCCGTCGGAAAACATCGCGACGGCGGAAATCCCGACGGCGGAAAAGATCACCGCCATCGAAGTTGATCCCGACAAGCTGATTATCCAGACGAACTATGACAACGACGCGCGCGACGGCGATATGAAACTGCCGCGCCCGTCGGCGCAGACGCTCTTCAATCAAAGCATCGCCGCCTTCAACAAAGGCGATTATGCCGAAGCCGAAGGCAAGCTGCGCGAGGCGGCGCGCCGCGACCCGACCAACGCGCTGATCCATGCGTGGCTCGGCCGCACGCTTGCCGCCGAAAAGAAGTTCGACGAAGCGACCACTGAAGCCAACGCCGCGATCAAGATCGAGCCGCCGGTCGGCTCGGCGCTGGCCTGGGCACATGTGACGCTAGGGCAGGCGGCGATGGCGCGCAATCAAGCGGCAGAGGCGGTCGGGGCGCTACGCCGCGCCGTCGTCGAAGCCGAAGAAGCGCCGGCGCAGGTCGCGGCGCGTGCGGCGCTGATTCAGGCCGAGCGCGCCGCCAATCAGTTGCCGCCGGTTGATGCGGCGATCCGCTCATTCATCTCGCAGCTCGACGCGGTCATCAAAGACCCTTCGTCTGACAAGCTGACGCCGCTGGTCGTGCGCAACAACCTGAAACGCTTCATTCAAGGGCTGACCGTCACCCGACCGAGCGCCTGGGCGACCGAGATTCTCCGCGTTGACCCGATGGATGCCAATCGCGTCGCGCTCGACGTGGCGCTCACGGCGCGGGCCGAGAACCGTGACCAGTCGGGCACGGCACTTTACATCCTGAGCCGAGCCGGCGGCAACTGGGTACTCGAAGACGTGCAGTTGTTCAACGTGAAGTGACAAGTGACGAGTGACAAGTGACAAGATCGCTTGTCGGTAGGTACATCGTTCCTCGCAAGATGATCTGCGCAGCGTCACTTGTCACTTGTCACTTGTCACTTGTCACTTGTTATGAAAAAAACTTTCTACGTCACGACACCGATCTATTACACGAACGCGAGGCCGCACATTGGCCATGCCTACACGACGCTGGTCGCTGATACGCTGACTCGGTTTCACCGGCAGCGCGGCGTCGATGCTTTCATGCTGACGGGCACAGACGAGCACGGTATCAACATCGAGCGCGCCGCCGAAGCGGGCGGCGTGCCCATCAAAGCATACGTTGACCACATCTTCGAAGAATTCCAGGCGGCGTTCGCGCCGCTCGGGGTTAGCTATGACCGCTGGATTCGCACCACCGACCCGGCGCACGAAGCGGCTGTGCAAAAGCTCTTTCAGATTCTTAGTGATCGTGGCTACATCTACAAAGGATTTTACGACGGCTGGTTCTGCGGCAACTGCAACGAGTTCAAAGAAGTGGAGGGAGATGCCGAGAATCCCATCTGTCCGGTGCACGAGCGCCCGCTGGATCGCGTCTCGGAAGAGAGCTACTTCTTCAAGCTCTCTGAATTTCAACAGCCCTTGCTCGACCTCTACGAATCGCGGCCCGAGTTCGTGCAGCCCGAAGCGCGGCGCAACGAAGTGCGCTCGTTTGTCGCCGGCGGCCTGAAAGATTTGTCGGTCAGCCGCGTGTCGGTGAAGTGGGGCATCCCTGTGCCGGGCGACCCGAAGCACACGATTTATGTGTGGCTCGACGCGCTGTCGAATTACATCACGGCGCTCGGATGGGGCAACGACACCTACGATGGCTTCGAGCGCTACTGGCCGGCGCTGCATCTGGTCGGCAAAGACATTCTGCGCTTTCACGCCGTCTACTGGCCGTCGTTTCTGATGGCCGCCGGCATCGAAGTGCCGCGCACCGTTTATGCGCACGGCATGTTGCTGTCGGGCGGCAAAAAGATGTCAAAGACGCTCGGCAACGTCCTGCGCCCGGACGAGCTGCTGCGTTTCTACACCGCGGACATGGTGCGCTACTTCATCCTGCGCGAAGTGTCGTTCGGGCAGGACGGCTATATCAGTTACGAAGCGATCACCGACCGCGTGAACTCTGACCTGGCCGACGGGCTGGGCAATCTGGCGAGCCGCACGCTGACGATGGTGCGCAACTATTTCGCCGGCACGCCGCCGCGTCCATCACCAGATGACGAATTTGCGGCGGACGTGCGCGAGCGCATCAATGAAGCGAAGGTGCGATTCGATGCAGAGTTTCAATCATTGAGCTTCTCGCGCGGCCTTGAAGCGGCGTGGGCGGGCATCGCGCGCGTTGACAAGTTCATCACCGAAAACGAACCGTGGAAGCTCGCCAAAGACCCTGCGTCGCGCGGCAAGTTGGAAGCGGTGCTGGCGACGGCGTACGAAGGCTTGCGTCACCTGGTGCTGCTGGTTGCGCCGGCGATGCCGGAAAGCGCCCGCCACATCTGGCGACAGATGGGGCTGGCGGGCGACCCGCTCACAATCAGCCCGAATGGCGCGACCTGGGGCGAGGCGATTGACGTGGCGAAGATCGAGCAGATCAGCCCGGCATTCCCGAAATTGAACAAGGAAAAAATCATGGCAGAGATCGAACAGCAGGACGACGCCGCGCAAACGGCGACGCAACCCGCAGACACAACAACGCAAGCCGCCGCGCCGACCGCGCCCGCGACAGGGCCAACGGCCACAGCGCCGTCCGAAGCCGCGCCTCAGGGTGCCACACAGGCCGCCGCGCCGCCTACGAACGTCATCTCGATTGACGATTTCATCAAGGTTGAGCTGCGCGCCGCTACCGTCCTTGAAGCCGAGCGTGTGCCGAAGGCCGACAAGCTCTTGCGGCTGGTCATTGACATCGGGGAAGAGAAGCCGCGCCAGATTCTTGCGGGCATCGCCGAGCATTACGCGCCCGAAGAAGTGGTCGGGCGCAAGATCATCGTCGTGGCGAATCTCGCGCCGCGCAAGCTGCGCGGCCTGGAATCGAATGGCATGCTGCTGGCGGCGTCGGCCGGCGAGGCCGGCAAGCCCGTGCTTGCGACCTTTGGCGAAGACGTGCCCAACGGCACGCGCTTGAAATAGAGCGGTTTGTCACGTGGCGCAAGCTGTTAGCTTGCGCTCTTCAATGCGCAAGCTAACAGCTTGCGCCACATTCAACGGGCCGGCGGTCGTTTATGAAAGACAACCTTGAAATCGAGGTCAAGCTGGCTTGCGATGATCTCGGTCGCCTGACGCGCGCCGGCTTCGAGCTGGCGCTCTCCAGGCCGCGCCACTTTGAAGACAACTGGCTGCTCGACGACGCCCGTGGGACACTCTTCGAGCAGGGCGCGGCACTGCGCGTTCGCTCGGTCGAAGGTCGCGGCTGGATCACTTATAAAGGCGTGGCGCAGGAAACCGCCGCATCGCCTTTGAAAGTCCGCGAAGAGATTGAATCGGCGGTCAGCGATCCCGAAAAACTGATTGCGCTGTTTGAGCGGCTGGGGTATCATCGCGCCTTTCGCTATCAGAAGTACCGCACGACCTATAAGATATTGCTTGACAACGCGGCGGTCGAAGTCGCATTTGACGAAACGCCGATGGGCAATTTTATCGAGATCGAAGGCGACGAACCGCGTGTGCTGGGCATCCTAGAACGGGCCGGGTTCACCGCCGCCGATTCGCTCCGCGAGAGCTACCCAGAGCTTCAGGCAAAGCGCTGTCAGGCGCGTGGCGTGCCGCTCGAAGATTTGGTCTTTTAGAAGTCAGGAGTCAGGAGTCGGAAGACAGAATGGAAGAGGAGGTGCTGCAAGTGTACTCACTGCCGCCGACTTCCTCTTTAATTCTGACTCCTGACTCCTGACTCCTGACTCCCGATTCCTTATGAAAGCAGTCATACTCGCAGCAGGGTTCGGCACACGGCTATGGCCGTTGACCGAAGATCGCACCAAGCCGGCCATCCCGTTCCTAAACCGCCCGCTGATCGCTTATACGGTCGATTATCTGGCGGCGCTCGGCGTCCGCGACATCATCGTCAACCTTCATCATCAGCCCGATTCGATCCGCCGGGCGCTCGGCGACGGCGCGGCGTTGGGCGTCAACATTGAATATTCATTTGAAGAAGAGATACTCGGCACGTCGGGTGCGATTGACCGCGTCCGCGATCAGTTGATGGATGACGATTTCATCGTCATCAACGGCAAGATCGTCACTGATATCGATTTGCAAGCGGCGATCCGCGAGCATCGAGAGCAGGGCGCCATCGCCACGCTGGTGTTGAAAGAGAACGTCGCGCGCGAGCATTTCAGCATCGTCGAAGTTGACGCGCGGCGCCGGGTCACGCGCTTTGCCGGCTTTCCCGATGCCGTGAGCGCCGAAGCCGGAGCGCCGGACGCCGGCGGCAAGGTCATGACCAGCGACCCTGCGCCGCTGATGTTCACCGGCATTCAGGTGTTGTCGCCGCGCATCTTTGATTACGTGCCGCGCAATTGCTTCTCGCATTCGACTATGCACGTCTACCCGCGGGCGATTGCCGAAGGCGAGCCGGTCATCGCGCACGTCACGCAGGGCAACTGGTTCGAGATGAGCACGCTCGACCGCTACCTCGAAGCGAGCATGATGTTCATGAAAAAAGCCGGGGCCGCCGTCATTCAAGGGGCGGGCTGTTCGATTGCCCCCGGCGCGAGCGTCGAAGGCTCGGTGTTGTGGGAGCGCGTTCAGGTTGAAAGCGGCGCGCGATTGCGCCGCGCCGTCATCGGCGATGACGTGCGTGTGCCGGCGGGGGCGGTCATCGAAAACGCCGTGGTCGTGCGTCGCCGGGTCGTCCACGAAATCGAGCGCGGCACCTTCGTCGGCGACAACCTCATCGTGCCCCTGTAAAGACAATGATGAAGTATGAATGATGAATGATGAACTGCCGGAGCGAGCCCCCATCGCGATGGCAGACGTCCCCTAATTCATCATCCATCATTTCTCATTCATCGTTTATGGAAAGTACCTATCCACCTGCAATGTTAGAACTGGCGGCGCGTCACCTTGACGCGGCGGCGGATCAGGTCCGCATCACGCCGTTGACGGGCGACGCCTCGACACGAGTTTACCTGCGCGCGGCTGCCGCGGGACGGACGCTGGTCGTCTGCCTCTACGGCGAGCCGTTCGATGAGTCGGAGCGCGCGGTTGACCGGCTGGCGCGGATGGAAGCCGTGAACCCATCGGCGCGGCTCACCTATCACAGCAATGCGCTGGCGCACATCGAAGCGACCCGGCTGTTTATCGAAGCCGGCCTGCCGGTGCCGCGCATCTTGGCGACATCAGGGGCCGACGGCCTGATGCTGTTTGAAGATGTTGGCGACATGCGCTTGCAGGATTGGATGACGAACCGCCCGGCGGCAGAGGTCCGCGACGCCTACCGCCGCGCCGCCGATTTGATCGTTGATATTCAGAGCGCCACGAAACTGGCTCTGGAAGCCGATTCGATCTGCTCGCACATGGCTTTTGACGAGGCGAAGCTACGCTGGGAGCTGGGCTTCTTCTTTGCCAACTTCATCAACCGCTATTTGAAGCTGAAGCTCGATCCGGCGACCGCCAACGCCATGCAGGCGGATTTCAAGTCGCTCTGCGGCGAGCTGGCCGCCTGCCCGCGTGTGCTGGTCCACCGTGACTACCACGCGCGCAACCTGATGATGAAAGACGAGCGCATGTTCATCATCGATCATCAGGATGCGCGCATGGGGCCGGCGAGTTATGACGTCGCCTCGCTGATCAGCGACCCCTACGCGACGCTTGATGCGGAATTGATGAGCGAGCTGGTCGAACGTTTCATCGAAGGTAAGGCGAGGTCGGCGCAGCCGCTCGACGCCGTAACCGAATTCCGCCGCGAGCTACGATTGATGACCGTGCAGCGAATGCTCAAGGCGCTCGGCACCTATGCGTCGCAGGCGGCGCTGGGCAATATGACTTATGTTCCTTACATCGGGCCGGCGCGCGACCGCGCCCTTGCGGCGATGCGCGAGCTTGACCGCTTCGCGGCAACGCGCGCTTTGCTGGAGCGAGCCGAGGCGTAGAAGCTGGTTCTGCGCCCCTAGCGGAGCGTGGGGCGGCTTACCAACGCGCTACTGATTAGCCGCGTTCGTCTATCGGCGTGTATTTCAGGTCGCGCGGGCCGACGTATTCGGCGCGCGGGCGGATCAAGCGGTTGTTGGCGTACTGCTCTAAAACGTGCGCCGTCCAGCCGGCGATGCGGCTACAGGCGAAGATCGGCGTGAACAGGTCGGTCGGGATGCCGAGCGCGTAGTAGGTCGAAGCCGAGTAGAAATCGACATTGGCGTTCAGATGCTTCTCGCGCTTAACGACCTCTTCCATCTTGCGCGACATGTCGTACCACTTGCTCTCGCCCGTGCGCTCGCCGAGCTGCCGCGACATCTCGCGCAGGTGCGTGGCGCGCGGGTCTTCCGTGCGATAGACGCGGTGGCCGAAGCCCATGATCTTCTGCTTGTTGGCAAAAGCGTTCATCACCCACGGCTCGACGTTATCGGGGCTGCCGATTTCGAGCAGGTTCTTGATGACGCCTTCGTTGGCGCCGCCATGCAACGGGCCTTTGAGCGTGCCGATGGCCGACACGATTGCCGAGTAGATATCCGACAGCGTCGCCGCCGTCACTCGCGCCGCAAACGTCGAAGCGTTCAATTCATGATCGGCGTGCAGAATCAAAGCAACGTCCATCGTCCGCGTCGCCACTTCGTCCGGCTCTGTGCCATTCAGCGTGTAGAGAAAGTTGCCGGCAATCGTCAGGTCAGGGCGCGGCGTGACCGGCTCCAGCCCGTTGCGCAGTCGCTGAAACGTGGTGACGATGATGGGGAATCGAGCCGTCAGGCGGACCGCTTTACGCAGATTCGCGGCGCTCGACATATCGCCGGCCTCTTCGTCATATAGAGCCAGCGCCGAAACCACCGTGCGCAGCATATCCATCGGGCTTGCCGATGTCGGGATGGCGCGGATCAGTTGTTGAATCCCTTCGGGGAGCTGACTCTCGCGGCTGATCTGCTGCTCCAGCTCATTGAGCTCGCTGCGGGTGGGTAGGCGCAAATTCCAGAGCAGGTAGATGACTTCCTCGAAGGCGGCGTGCTGGGCGAGATCGTGTATGTCATATCCGGCGTAGATCAGGCGGCCTTCAATGCCGTTCACGTCGCTGAGCGAAGACTGCGCCGCGACGATGCCTTCGAGGCCGGCTTTGGCCACATTGGCTTCACTCGACATCTTCTTTGATTCCTTTCGCGTTGCATGGTCTGAGTGTGTAAGTGACGCTGGTTCGATCCAAATTGAAGGATAAGCGACGCGCCGAGGGCTGTCAACGAAGGCGCTAAAAACGCCTGGGCAGGGCCCGGTTCGCCGCCAGGAGCGCCTGGGAGCGCGGCCAGGCTAGCGTGTTGGAGGAGCGGCGGGCTCGTCGCCCGCGCTCGCGGCTCAACTCAGGGAAGTAGGACTTCGACTTCAAGACCGCGCCGCGCTTCGATCATACGGGCGGCGTGCTGGCGCGGCGCGGCCAACTCCAGAAACCCTGCGCTGCCGAAGTAGGCGAAGAGCTCGCCCGGATTGGCTTCGGCATAGGTGTTCAGAACGCGCGCCGCTTCGTGCTTGCCGACGCGAATGCGGGCGCCGGCGCGGGCACGCTCCACGGGCAGCTCGGCAGTGGTGATGTTGGTGATGAGATTGCCGAAGCGATCAATGTGCAGCACGTGGCCGCGAATCTGTTTGTCGGACGCCACCACCGGCGTCGGCGTGTTGAAGCGCACGGGGTCGTTGATTTCGACCCCCATCTTGCTCCAATCAACCATCCTCGAAACGTAACCGGCACTCGGCGCAAAAACGTCGCGCCCGTGAAAAGTGTTCGACACCGGCTGGCGGAAGTAGTGCGTCTCGCTCAGGTGAACGATGCGGTTGATGTGCTCGCGCTGGTAGATATAACTGAACACGCCATTGTCGGGGCCGATGAAGTTATAGTTGTCGGTCATCACCAGCAGAGGCCGGCGCTCGGTGCCGACGCCCGGATCAACGACGACGACGTGCAGCGTCATCTTCGGGAAGTCTGTGTAGCAGCAAAGCAGCATGAAGGCCGCGGCGTAAAGGTCGTGCGGCGGAACCTGATGCGTCAGGTCTATAATCTCGGCCTGCGGGTTGACCGTCAGGATCGCGCCTTTCATCGCCGGCACGTAGTAATCGGCTTCGCCGAAGTCTGTCGTCAAGGTAATCAGCGGTTTGCGTTCAGCCATCAACACCTCCCATGTCGTCGTCGAGGGGCAAAGCCATTCTACTCGAAGGCCCGGACGTGTGAAGATAATTCTTCAGGGGGTGCGCCGGGCCGGGTCAAACAGCGCCGTCAGTATCTGGCGGTCGTGATCGTAACGCAGGCGCGCCATCGCGTCGCTCACCGTACACCAGCGGGCCTCGTCTATCTCGTACATGTTCACATGAATCTCGCCGCCGGTTACTTCCATCAAGTAGTAATGCACAACCTTGGGCCGCGTCTCGCCGCCGCGCCCGCGATACAGGTAATGCACAGACGTCAGCTCGCGAATGATGCGACAGCGCAGGCCGGTCTCCTCTTCGACTTCGCGCAAGGCGGCGGCTTCAATCGTTTCCCCCGGGTCGAGCTTGCCTTTTGGATACGACCAGTCATCGTACTTCGGGCGATGCACCAGTAAGACGCGCGGCGTCTGCTCGTCGCTTGCATCAATGACGAGGCCGCCCGCCGCGACGATTTCATCCCTCGGTTCCATATGAGCGACAGTAGCACCGGAAAAAGGTAAAAGTAAAAAGTAAAAAGGTAAAAGTGCAGAGCCGAGCTAGAAATAGGACTGGTTATCTATTCAATTTCCTGCCGACCTTTTACCTTTTTACTTTTTACTTTTACCTTCCTTCTGGATTAGGCTGATGGGGTATGAGCGAATCGAAGACCGGATTTGAATACAACATGCCGGGGCGCGAGCCGGCCATCCGCGTGGTGCTGATGCCCAAAGACACCAACGCGCACGGTACCATCTTTGGCGGCGTCATCTTGAGCTACATCGATATTGCGGCGGCGATTGAAGTGCGCCGCCACACTTTGAAGAAGATCGTTACCAAGGCCATGCGCGAAGTGGTCTTCGTCGCGCCGGTCTTTGTCGGCGACCTGGTGAGCTTTTACACCGAGCTGGTGCGCGTCGGGCGAACGTCGATCACCGTCAAGGTGACGGTCGAAGCCGACCGCGTCTCGAACCCCGGCCAGCGCGTGCGCGTCACCGAAGCCGAGGTCGTCTACGTCGCCATTGATGACGACCGCCGCCCTGTGCCCATTCGTGATGAAGCGTAAATGAAAGCCTTCTATTCGGATCGCTATGTCATCCCGCTGCCGCCGCAGCACCGTTTCCCCATCGTCAAATACTCGATGATTCGCCAGCGGCTCGACGCCGAAGGCGTGTTGCGCCCGCATCATCTCTTTCATTCGCCGCTGGTCGGGCGCGACGAGGCGCTGCTCGTCCACACGGCGGATTATTATGACCGCCTGGTCGCGGGCCTTCTGACTGACCGCGAAGTGCGCCGCCTCGGTTTGCCCTGGAGCGAACTGCTGGTCGGGCGCTCGCGGGTCTCTGTAGGCGGCACGCTCGCCGCCGCCCGCGCGGCGCTCGCTGATGGCGTGGCGGCCAATCTCGGCGGCGGCACGCATCACGCTTTCTCCGGGCACGGCGAGGGCTTTTGTGTCTTTAATGACATTGCCATCGCGATTCGCGTGCTGCGCGCCGAAGGGGTGCTGCGTCGCGCCGCGGTGGTCGATCTCGACGTGCATCAGGGGAATGGCACGGCGGCGATCTTCGCGGACGACCCCGAAGTCTTTACGCTGTCGCTGCACGGCGAGAAGAATTTCCCGCTCGTCAAGCAACAGAGCACGCTTGACGTGGGGCTCGCCGACGGCACGGATGACGAGGAATACCTGTATGCGCTGGCGCTGCATCTGGCGACGACCCTTGACGGCTTCCGCCCCGACATCGTTTTTTATCAGGCCGGCGTTGATCCGTTTTTCGATGATCGGTTGGGGCGGCTCGCTTTGACGCTCGCGGGTCTCAAGCGGCGCGACGAGATGGTGCTGACCGCTTGCCACGCCCGCCAGGTGCCGTGTGTAATTACGCTCGGCGGCGGTTATGCGCGCGACGTTGCCGATACGGTCGAAGCGCATTGCAATACGATTCGCGCCGCGCGGGCGATCTTCGGCGCGTGAGGAACAGACTTTTATCAGGGTGCGTATGAGCTGTTGGCTGTCCAACGCTTCCGCATCAGGGGTAAGATAAATCGTAAGGAGTAAGTCATGCCGAGCAAGCTGGATGAATTGAAACGCCGCGCGCAACAGACGGCGCGCGAGCTGGACGAGAAATACAAGCTCAAGTCGAAGCTCGACGAAGGCACGCGCAAGACCACCGAGGCGCTGCGCAAGGGCGCCGACGTGGCGACCGCAACGCTCGACGACGCGCGCCAGGAAGCCCGCCGCATCAACCGCGAGCATCACATAACCGAGCGCGTCACCGACACGGCGCGGCGCGCCGTTGACACCGCCGACGATGCGCTCAACAAGGCCGGCGTTAAAAAAAAAGTCGGTGAGGTCGTAGACACAGGCGTCGCGGCAGCCAAAGATGCCGCCGCCGACGCCAAAGATAAAGCCGGCGATTTGTTCGGCGAAGCGCGCCGCTATTACGAGCAAGCGGCGGACGCGGCGCGCACCACGGCGTCGGCGGCGCGCCTGCCTTCCTCGCTAACCAGTGCCGTCGCCAGCGCCCGCCGCTGGGCCAAGCGTAATCCCGGCAAAGCCGCTGTTGTTTCACTCGGCTTCGTCGCCGGCACGCGCATGGGCGCGGCCTTCGCGTCGCTCGACGTGACGTTGTTGGGCGCGGGCGGCGCCGGCAGCTGGCTCTTTCATTCGGCGCTCGCGCCTTATGGTTTAAGAAAGCTCGCCGAGCGCTACGAGAAATTCTTAAAGAAGCAAGAAACACTGGTCGCTGAGGGCAAGCTCTCGGATGCCGAAGCGGCGCGCGTCCGATTTCAGCGCGACGCCGCTAAATACGTCGGCGCGCCGTTGCTCGGCGCATTCAGCATTGCCGCCGGCGCCGGCTTGATCGCCGAAGCGTTGACCGGCGGCGTCGTCACCGGCCTGCCCATCAGCCTGGTGCTCGGCGGCAACCCGATGCTTTCGAGCATCTGGCTTTTCGGCAACGGCCTGATCTGTTTTCACAACGGCTATAAGTTTTTCATGATGGCTATCGGCGACAAAGAAGAGGTCGCCCGCGTCGTCCGCGACATCAAAGGCTTGTTGCCGGAAATCGTCGTCGAAACCGTCTGAACCCGTGCGCGACCGCGAGCCGATCCAGTCGCTTATGCATCAGGTAGACGTCGCCCTGCTCGGATTCGGAAACGTCGGGCGCGCATTCGCTGATTACATCGGGCGGATGGGCGATCCGCGCATCCGCTTGCGCGTTCGCGCCCTGGCCGACCGCAGTGGCGGCACCCTGGTCGAATCCGATCAAGCGCTTCAGCGTATCATTGATCACAAAACCGTGGGCCGCCCCCTCCGCGAGTTTGCCGGCTCATCCACGCTCACTGACTCGCGCGCCTTCATTGATCAGCTTACCCTGGCCGGCGTTCGCGTGCTGGTCGAATCATTGCCGACGAATTTAAAAGACGGTCAGCCGGCGCTCGATCTAAATAGCGCCGCGCTCCGTGCGGGCCTTCACGTCGTCACCGTGGACAAGGGGCCGCTCGTGCATGGCTTCGCGGCGCTGCAACAGGCGGCACAGACGGGCGGCGCGCGGCTCGGCTTTACCGGCACGACCGGCGTGAGCATTCCCGACGAGCTGGCGGGCGAGCGCCTGATCGAGATTCGCGGCGTTCTGAATGGGACGACCAATTACATTCTCACAGAGATGCGGGAGCGCGGCGCGTCGTTCGACGAAGCCTTGCGGAGCGCGCAGGCGGCAGGGGTTGCCGAGCCTGATCCGTCGCTCGATGTTGACGGCTGGGACACCGCCGTCAAGACGTTGATACTGGCGCAGGCCTTGATGAACGCCGACACGCGGCTTGATGAAGTGACGCGCATCGGCATCAGCCAGGAGACGGACGATTTGATTCGAGTTGGCCGCGAGAGTCATCGCGTCGTTCGTCTGGTGGGCCGCGCCCGCCTCTATCAAGGGCGAGCGCGAGTCAGCGTGGTGCCGAAGCTGGTTGGTGAGGAGTCGCCGTTTTATGCGGTCAATGGAACGTCGAAGCTCGCCGTCTTCAGAACCGCGAGCCGGCGCGAAGTGATCTCGGCGGCGCGTTCGGGCCGCGACGCCATCGCGCAAACGATTGTCGATGACATCGTGAAAGTTATCGCTCGATGAATTCCGCGAAGAGATCGTCGAACGAGAGTTGCGCCGTCGGCTCGTCATCCTGAGGCGCTTCGCCGTCGTCGTGAGGCCGCGCCGCCTGCATCGCCTTCAATGCCTTTTGCACGTCGCGCAGGCTGAAGCGGATCAAGCGCCCGGTCAGCTCGACCGCCGGAATGCGCCCGGCGCGGCGCAGGCGATGAATGGTGGACTGGCTCACCTGCAAAACCTCCGCGAGTTGCCGCGCCGTCAGGTATTCGACGCGCTTTTCCTTCGCAGGCTCGCCCGCGTCGGGCTTGTCGGAGGCCGTCTCAATCGTTGCAAATTTGCGGCGGTTACTGGTCATGTCACCTCGCGTTGCGGTGGCCGAACTGGGGCGCCGCTCAAGCCGCGCGCCCGGCTGGCCGTTGAGTGTATCACAACCCGCGCCTTCTCTCCCACCGCCTTCTAACTGCTCAACTCAAAGAACTACCCGGCCTTGCTTACTCTGGCCGGAAAATCGATTGTGACATTTTCTTGACCAGCTTTGCTCGCCTGGCCGTTCAAAGCGACGATTGCGCGCCGTTTGCCGTCGTCGGTCGGATGTGTGTAGCGTGCCGTCATCGCCAGCGTTTTGTGGCCGAGTAAGGCCGCCAGCGTGAAGGCGTCCGTGTGCGGCGCCAGTCGGGTCGCGAAGGTATGGCGCAGGTCATGGAACTTGAAATCCACGAGGCCGGCGCGGGCGGCGAGCCGACGAAATGCCTCACTCGCCCGGTCGGTGTTATCGTCGAAGACATGCGCCTTTGAGCGGTCGGCTTCGCGCCACAGCCCGACGAGCAAATCTTTTACGGCTTCGGTCATCGGGATAAGGCGATCAAGGCCGGTCTTGGTGTTGGTGACGACGATGAGGTTGCGCTGCCAATCAATCTGCGGCCAGGTCAGGCCGATGATCTCGCCTTGCCGCATGCCGGTGTTGAGCGCGAGAATGATCAGCGGTCGCAATCGCTCGTCGTTTTTGGTGATGGCGGTCATCAGTTGTTGTTCTTCGGCGTTGGTCAGGTATCGCGTGCGCTGATTGTCTTCACGCAAGAGCTTTACCTTGCTGCACGGGTTGGCCTGAATCAGCCCGTTGTCAACAGCCATCGAGCAGATGCGCGAGAGACACGACAGCTCGCGGTTGACCGATGCCGGCTTACGCGGCTTGTTACCTGCCTTGATCGGCGTAGCAAGCCGCTCTCTTTTGAAGCGCTCGACGGCCAACGGCGACCTCAAGTGCGAAAGCCTGGATGATACGGTGATTGTCGGCGAGCTGTCGCTCGATGGCCGCGTGCGGCCCATCAAGGGCGCGCTATCGATTGCGGTGGCGACGCGGGCGGGCGGCGCGCGTCGTTTGCT